>JAYSCE010000011.1:7330-21399 GCA_041915035.1 Xanthobacter sp. | reverse complement strand
AGACACTCTGGCGCCTCATTGAATTTGTCGTCGTGTACGGCCTTCCGGACCATTTCTTTCGCATCGGCGGCCGACTTATCTGAGCCGCCGGAGTCAGTTAGATCAGACTTTTTAAAATAGACACCATCATCGATGTCGTAATCTTTGGCTGAATGCTGAATCATCGTACGCATCGCGTATGAGCCTTGCGTGCGGCAGCCCAGGGGCGTTGGCTCACCATCGCGCTTGAGACCTGCCTTGAGTCTCGTGCGGTTGGTGTTACGCCGCTCGCGCATGGTTTCCCGCTCGGCTGGCGGCAAGCGGACCTGGTCGTTGTGGTACGCTGTAATGTCATCATGGCTGTTGAACATTTCTGCCCTCCTTTTTATTTTATCTCTGGTGCTGATCGAAAAAGTAAATCTATGGCTTTGCCATCTTCATCGTCGGGTCTGCCAGAAATGCTAAGCGCCTGATAGGCATCGGTCTGCGCTTGCTGAACCAACGCATCCATTGAGGTCTTACGTGTTTCGTCGAGGTCGAGATGTTCGAGCAGGCTGCACGCCACGTCGCCCTTCGGGAACCGAATGATCCGCACTTTCCGGTCGACATGGCGCCCGATCATGATGGCCATGTTGTCATATGCATACTGCTGTGCGCTGATGCTTACTCCGGAGACAAGCGCGCCGACCCGCCACTCACCGAAGCCGCGGTGTGTATCCGCCTCGTTTGTGATAATGTCGCCAGATGGAGGTGGGCAGGTCCCAAGGCAGAAGATCTCGATTGCGTCACCTTTTTCCGTAAGTTCCAGCGCGTCAATCAGTCCGATGAGCACAGGATTATTTGCCCATAGCCCGCCGTCTACGAAGACATGCGCGCCCTTGGTGTCAAAATTGGGCAGCCAAGCCATCGAACGGAAGATGGGCGCCGCGGTACTCGCTAAGCATACCTGCGTCAGCGTGTAACCGCCATCGCGGTCTCGGCTATTCGGAAGATGAGGCGTCTTGAACACCCAGGCGCGGTGACGTCCCATCTCTACAGCGGGAATAGCAAGAGCGATGCCGCGCTTGTCCCAAACATCCCGTACCGTGACCCCGTTGAGTTCCGCATCAAGCGCTGCCTTTAAGGCTTCTGCGCCGCGCCTGTTCAATCCACTACGCCGGAGCCATTGGAAGGCGAGGCCCAACAAGTTACCCGGGACCTTTTCTGGAAAGATTGAGGGTCCCTTGACCCGATACAATTCCATGACCCTATCGAGGTCGACGCCCCACGCTAGGGCGCACGCTAGGATCGCGCCAGTGCTGGTGCCGCAGATAAGGTCGAACGCCTTGCCGAGATCGAGCCCTTCAATCTTGCGGATGGAGACATACTTACTTATAAGCATATCAAGATATGCGGCACTATATATGCCACGCATACCGCCGCCATCGATGCAAAGCACGCGAAAGGGCCCCACTCTACTCATTTGACTCACGCGCTATTCTCCACAATTCGACAATATACCAGCGACAACTAGACTTACAAGGCGCGATCAATGCGCATGGTTCTATGCTACAATTTTGATTATGCACACTCCGACCCCTAAAAGTGCCTTTTCATCAAATCCACTGCAATTCTATCGGATCGCTTTGCATGTCACTCTTTGGATAAGCCTTTACCATTTCCGCTTCCACCATTTGGGCCAAGCACCGCAGGACGACGCGACTGAAAGTCAAACATAACCTGTTCCGCGAATCAGGCCCCACACGTGCAGATTGTACCACAACCGCCAAAAGAGTATGGGGTTCGTATAAGTTGCAGTCCATCTAAGCTAATGGAATGGGAAATATGCGATCACGCAAAGAGATTGCGCTGAGTATATAAAGGTAATTGGTGCGGACGGCGGGGGTCGAACCCGCATACCCGAAGGTGAGGCATTTTAAGTGCCTTGCGTATACCAGTTTCGCCACGTCCGCACTGTTGAAAACCCTTACCCCGTCGAATCCAATTTGCCAATCAATTTCAATACCGACTGCCTGAGGTGTCACTCGTCTCGCGACGCCTTTGCGGCCTCCTGCCTCTGCTTTGATTTCCGAACGTTAATTGCAGAGGCATCAAGAGTCGTCTTGATGTGGGAGGCATAGTACTGCTCGACCATCTCGACGCTGGTCCGGCAATTTTTTGCAATCTGATAGATGTCGGCGCCTTCCATCAAGCGGATGCAGATGTAGGTGTGCCGCAAGCTGTAGGCTGTCCGGCGATTGCCGTCTCGATCAAACTTAAGCCCCTCCTCCGTGAGGATCCTGTTGAACAGCTCGTGCTGCGTGCCGCCGGGGAACAGCCGGTCCTCCGGCTTGGGCTTGTTACGGGTGCGCAAGCGGAGAAACGGCCGAAGAGCCCCGGGCGTGCTTTTACAATAGCCCACGCCGCGCTTCCCGCGCACCTCGATCTCCAGGATGGTCTGGCCGCTATCCCGGTCCTTCACAATCTTGACGTCCCGATATTCCAGCCGCGAGGCCTCGTCGGGCCGCAATCCGGTGTTGCCCATAAACAACACATAATCGTGCATCTGCTCGCAGGCATATTTCCAGCGCTGCTTGAGCGGCTCCTGCGCCCTGCGGCGCGTCGCCATATAGAGCTGCCGGTACTCCTGCGGGGAGAACCAGGCACGATGAACGATTTTGCCGGAGGTCTTGTAGGGCGGCGATAGGTCGGGGAGATACTGGAGCCATCCGTGCCGCGTTGCGGTCTTCAGGACCTGACGCAGGGTCACGATCTCCTTGTGCATCGTGCTGCGCGAGGGCGGCTTGCCCGACTTGGATGTCGTGTGGCGGTGGATACGGTATTCTTGAACCAGGCCGGGCGTGATCTCGGACAGCCCCTTTTCGCCGAAGAACGGCAGCAGGTGCACGCGCAGCTTGATCCCGTGGCTTTTCACATAGTCCGGGTTCCGCTGCCCTTCGGTGATGATCTCATATTCCCGGAGGAACTGATCAGCAGCCTGCTTGAACGTCTTCTCGTTCCGGACCTCTCCGCGCCGGTGCTTGCCCTTCAGCTCCAGATACCAATCCTCGGCGAAGTCCTTCGCACGCCCCAAGCTCTCTTCCTTGGTGCTGACCCGGTGGTTCCGGCCTCCCAGGAAGGTCGAGCACTGCCAATAGCGGCCATCCCCACGTTTGTAGACGTAGAGCCTGCCGCCCATCAGCTCGTGCTGCTCAGCCATAGCGTCTCCCGCCCGGTAATGTGCAATTTGTGTAAGCCATGTGTAACTCTATTCCCCGAGCGGGAATTAAGTCAAGTCATTATAATTTAACGAATTTAATCAGACAAAGGAACCAAAGGAGGAGCTTTTAAGTCTCGTGCGTCTACCGGTTTCGCCACGTCCGCGGGGCCGGGCACGGAGCCCGGCGGACGTGTCTTAGAGCATGTTTCGCGGCGGGAGTGTACCTCCCCGCCGCGCGCCGTGCGCGGGGTCAGCGCTTGCCGGTGCGCTCTTTCTCCAGGCGCCAGCACAGGATGGCGCCGATCATCAGGCCGCCGATCAGGCTGATGTGCTCCACCACCACGTGGAACTCGAACAGGCGCTGCTCGCCCTGCATGGTCCAGAAGGGGTGCGCGATGGGGATGGTCAGCGCGGTGAACACCGCCAGCATGCCGAAGCCGAGCCAGGCCATGCGGTTGGCGATGACAAGGGCCGAGCCACCAAGCAGCACCACGATGGCCAGCGGCACGAAGAACAGTGCGGGCTTCACGCCGAAGAACTCGAACAGCGCCAGCGCCTCGCCGAAATTGAACAGCTTGTCCAGGCCCGCTCCCCAGAAGATGAAGGTGAGCAGGGCACGGGCGACGATGCCGAATGCGGGGCTCGACAGAAGCGCGGCGATGGGACGAGGGGTCAAGATGGCACCTGTGGGCAGTTGAAACGGCGCGCACGATCCGCCGGTCGAAGCCGGCGCCATGCGACGCCCCTCTCTTGCCGGGGCCAGTCTGAACGGCGGCTGAACCGCCCTGCCCGTCCCGCGCCTTCGCGCCGCTCAGGACGCGTCGGCGGCCGCAGGAGTGATGGCGACCGATTCGCCGCAGCCGCAGGAGGACGTCTGGTTGGGATTGTTGAAGACGAACTGGGACGAGACCTTGTCCGTCTTGAAATCCATCTCGGTGCCGATGAGGAAGAGCACCGCCTTGGAATCCACCACCACCTTCACGCCCTTGTCCTCGACCACCGCATCGAGCGGCGCCACGTCGGTGGTGAAATCGAGCTTGTAGGACATGCCGGCGCATCCGCCATTCTCGATGCCGACCCGCACAGCCGTTCCCGGCTCGGCATCGGCGAGAATCTCGCGCAGGCGCTCGGCAGCGATGTCGGTGATGCGGATGACCGGCGGCAGGCTGCGCCGGGCGGGGCGGACGGGGGGCGTTTCGGCGACACTCATGGCAGACCTCCAGACCCAGCCGGTTCAAGGTCGGCGGGCCAGCCCCATACAAATGGTGGATGATCGCGGCAGGAGCAAGTCTCAGGATAAGGGTGCGGAGGGTGACCCCATCCTCACAGGGGCGCCACGCAGATGCGCAATTGGTATTAGAGAACCTTTTCATCGGGGAAATTGCGTGGTTTCGCTTTTCCCCGGCAAAGGCCAAGATATACGTTCAGGATACAGGCATCAGAGCGGCGGCGTAACGTCGGCCCGAAGGCGGCAGAACGAGGCATCATGAGGGCGCAACCGGCCAGCGGGCGGTTCCGCGCGGCGACCGCCATCATGGCGGTTGCCGTGCTGTGGAGCCGTGCGGCCGAAGCCCAGCCCTCCCTATCCCCCGGTAGCCTCGGCGGCGCGCCCACGCTGAAGACCACGCTCATCGCCCTCGTTGCAGCCGCCGCAATCGGCGCCGCCGCGTTCATGGCCACGCTCCTCGTCACCCGGCGCCGCGCGGCAGCGGGGATGGCCGGCACGGGCCAGCCGGAGACGGGCGCGGCCGGAACAGGAAAGGCTGCAGCGGAAAGGGCCGCGACCGGCCGTCCGGCCACGGGACAGCCTGGGATGAACGGCGCAGCCCCGACCTTGCCCAGCGGCGCCATGCGCGCGGTGCTCCTGCTGCTGGGGCTGGGCGCGCTCCTCCTCGTGGTCACGGTCCTCGTCTATCAGGCGAGCGTGCAGTCGGCGATCGCCGACACCCGACGTCTTCTGACCACCCTCGCGGAGGTGCAGGTGCGCAGCCTCGCCCAGGAGCGGCAGCGGCTGGAGACCGGGGCGTTGGCCCTCGGGTCGAGCCGGTTCCTGGCAGACGACGTGGCCGGCTGGCACGCCGAACCCTCATCCGAGCGGCGCGAGCGCCTGCGCCTGCTGCTGGGGGAGAGCGCGCGCGCCTTCGGCTTCACCGGAGCCGAGCTGTGGGCCAACAACGGGGCCTTCATCATGGCTTCCGGCGCGGAGCCCGGCCGGCCGGACGTGGCGGAGGCGGTGCGGCAGGTGGCGGCCACCGGCCAGATGGCGGAGGCCCCTCCGCCGCGCGATTCCGCCCGCGCGCACGGCTTCGCCTTTCTCGTCAACGTGCCGGTGCGTGATGCCACGCATGATCCGTGCTGCGTGCTGTTTCTGCAGTCGGCGGTGCGGCCGGAAGCCCACCCCATGCTCTCGGCCGTGTTCCGCACCGCCCGCACCGCCGAGGCGCTGCTGGTGGGGCCGGACCCGCGCGGCGGCGTGCGCGTCACCTCGGCGGTCTCGCGCGATCAGGCCGCCCCGCTGCCGCGGACCTTCATCGCCGATCCTTTCGCCTTCGCGGCCGGCAGCGACCGGCCTGACGTCGCGGGGACGGGCGCCGACCCCTCCGGCCGCGCCGTGCTTGCCGTGCGCACGGCCATCCCCGGCGATCAGTCGGCCCTGGTGCTCAAGGTGAACCGCGACGAGATCTTGAGCGGTGCGCGCACCTCTGCCTTTTTCTCGGCGGCGCTCGCCTGCGTGCTTCTGCTGCTCGCCCTGGCCGTGGGGCGCGGACTCCTGCAGAAATCGCGAATGCGCGAGGCGGCGCGGGAGCTGTCCGCGGCCCGCGCGGTGAGCGAGGCGGAAGCGCGCTTCCGCGCCGCCTTCGATCAGGCCGCGACCGGCATCCTCCACCTCGACCTCGACGGCACCATTCTGCGGGCCAACGACAAGGCCTGCGGGATGCTTGGCCGGCCGGCGAGTGCGCTGGCCGGCGAAAGCCTTTGGAACCTCAGGGGGCCGGACCACGCCGCCGCCGGCACCGACCTGATCCGCCCGCTGATCGAGGGCCGGGCGGCCGAGATCGACACCGAAGAGAGCCTCGTGCGGCCGGACGGCTCGGCGGTCTGGCTCGCTTTCACCTTCTCGCTGGTGCGCAATGCCGATCGCGAGGCAGACCACATCCTTCTGGTCGCCCAGGACATCTCCGCTCGGCGCGCCGCCGAGGCCGCGCTGCGTGAGAGCGAGGAGCGCTTCGGCCTGGCGGTGAAAGGCTCGGACCAGGGTGTGTGGGATCTCAACCTGCGCACCGGCGGCCTCTATCTCTCGCAGCGGGCGCGCGAGATGCTCGGTGTCGGCGCGGACGAGGCCGTGGACGTCCAGCGCCCCTGGCACGAGTTGCTCCACCCCGACGACCGCCGCAAGGTGGCGGCTGCCTGGAAGGCCTTCCTGAGCGGCGGGGCGCCGACGCTGGAGCTGGACATCCGCCTGCGTCGGCCCGACGGCAGCTATCACGATTTCCGCTGGCACGGCCTCGCCGCCCGGGATGCCGCCGGCTCCGTCAGCCGCGCGGTCGGCCTTCTCGCGGACATCACCGGCTCGAAGCAGACCGAGCGCCACCTGCGACTCGCGGCGGCGGTGTTCGCCAATTCCCACGACGGACTGGTGGTGACGAACCTCAGGTCCGAGGTGTCCGCCGTCAATCCGGCCTTCTCGCGCATCACCGGCTACGCCGAGGAGGAAATCCTCGGCCAGAACATGCGGCTCCTGCATTCCGGGCGCCACGACCGCGAATTCTACCGCAGCCTGTGGAGCGAACTGACCACCACCGGCATCTGGCAGGGCGAAATCTGGAACCGCCGCAAGAACGGCGAGATCTTCCTCCAGCAGCTCAACATCACCACCGTCTACGACGACAGCGGCGCGGCGCAGAATTTCGTCGGGGCCTTCCAGGACATCACCCAGGCCAAGCATTCCGAATTCGAGCTGGACCGGATCGCCCATTACGACCCCCTCACCGATCTGCCGAACCGGACGCTTCTTGCTTCGCTGCTCGACCTCGCCCTGAGCCGGCCGGGATCGCGCTGCGCGGTGCTGTTCGTGGACCTCGACCGCTTCAAGACCGTCAACGACAGCCTCGGCCACATGGCCGGCGACACCGTGCTGCAGATGGCCGCCCAACGCATCCAGGACGGACTGGAAAGCGGCGCGACCCTCGGGCGCCACGGCGGCGACGAGTTCGTCATCATCCTCGAGGGCATCGAGGGGCCGGAGACGGCCGCCACCGTCGCGACCCATATCATCCAGGAGATGGGCCGCCCCTTCGCCATGCCGAACGGCGGGGAAATCTACCTCGGCGCCAGCGTCGGCATCAGCCTTTTCCCCGAGGATGCGGACACGCCGGCGAGCCTTCTCCAGCACGCGGATTCGGCACTGGCGGAGGCGAAGTCCCACGGCCGCGGCGGCTACGCCTTCTACACCCAGGCGCTCACCCGCGGCGCCCGGGTGCGCATGGAGATGGAGGCGGACCTGCGGCGCGCCCTGGCCCGCGAGGAATTCATCCTGAACTTCCAGCCGGTGGTGAACCTCGCCACCGGCCGCATCAGCGGCACCGAGGCGCTGGTCCGCTGGCAGAGCCCGACCCACGGTCTCGTCACCCCCAACCGCTTCATCCCGCTCGCCGAGGAAACGGGCCTCATCGAGCCGCTGGGCAACTGGGTGATGGAGGCGGCCTGCCGTCAGATGGTCGAATGGCTCGACAAGGGCGCCGATCTCGACTTCGTCGCGGTGAACCTGTCACCGCGTCAGTTCCAGCGCGGCGCCCTGTGCGAGTTCGTGGACGACGTGCTGCGCCGCACCGGCCTGCCCGCGCACAAGCTGGAGGTGGAGATCACCGAAAGCCTGCTCTTCGACGCCCGCGCGGCTGCCGAGCGCAAGCTGCGCCAGCTCAAGGAAACCGGCGTGCGCATCGCGCTGGACGATTTCGGCACCGGCTATTCCTCGCTCGCCTATCTCAAGCGCTTCCCCATTTCCAAGCTCAAGATCGACCGCAGCTTCGTGCGCGACCTGCCGCGTGCTGCCGACGCGGAGATCGCCACGGCCATCATCTCCATCGCCCGTGCGCTCGGCTTCTCGGTGGTGGCGGAGGGCATCGAGGATCCGCGCCAGCACGATTTCCTGCAGGCGCGCGGCTGCGACTTCGGCCAGGGCCACCTGTTCAGCCGGGCAGTGACGGGCGAGCGCCTTCTGCGCCTGGCGCTCAGCGGGCCGCTGGCGCCCGGGCTGGCACCGGGCGCGTCGCGCGGCGCGGGACCGATCGGCAGCACCTCCCTGCACTGATGCCGGGAAGCTGATGTCGCGAGGCGGCGCTTATTCCCGGTTCTTCCCTATTCCTGGGTCTTGAAGGGCATCGGGATGTCTTCCAGCGAGATGATGCCGCTGGTCATGATGTAGACGATGCCGGCGGTGATGATGAGCGCGATGACGCTGGTAGCGATCACCTTGTAGAGCATCAGCGGCCGCACCGGCGCGCCGGGATCGGTGCCGGGCGTGACGTCCGCGCTCTCGGCCTGGGAGCGCACGCCCCACGGCAGCACGGCGAACAGGCTGGTCCACCAGACGATGAAATAGATGGCGACGACGGCACCGACCGACACGGCGTCTTCCTTGATTGGCGGCGCCGGGGTGCCGACGCCGCGAAGGGGATCAGGCCTGCTCCAGTTCCACCAGCGTGCCGTTGAAATCCTTCGGATGAAGGAAGAGCACCGGCTTGCCATGGGCGCCGATCTTCGGCTCGCCCGAGCCAAGGACGCGGGCGCCCTTCGCCTTGAGCTGGTCGCGGGCGACGATGATGTCGTCCACCTCGTAGCACAGATGGTGGATGCCGCCGTCCGGATTGCGCTCCAGAAACTTGGCGATCGGCGAATCCGCGCCGAGAGGCTCCAGGAACTCGATCTTGGTGTTGGGCAGGGTCACGAACACCGTGGTCACCCCGTGCTCCTGCTGGGGCACCGCGGCGGAGACCTCCGCGCCGAGCGTGTCGCGATAGAGCGCCGAGGCGGCCGCGATGTCGCGCACTGCGATGGCCACGTGGTTGAGCCGTCCGATCATGTTTCCCTCCGGTTCGTCACCGATCCATAGCGCAACCAGGCGAGCCGAGAAACACGACCTCCGCAGGAGGAAGGGTGGAGATAACTCACACCTCCAGCACGTGGACGTGGCAGACCGGCTTCTTGCCCCACGCCGCATTCACCGCCGAGCGCACCGCCCGCTCCAGGCTCTCGGCCAGCGCCTCGGGGTCGCGGCGGCGCGCCTTGGGAAGGTTGTCGAGGGTCGCGACCACCGTGTCCAGCACGTGGTCGAGCATGTCGATGCCCCCCTCCCCGCGCTCCGGCACGCCGGTGATTTCCACCGAGGGATCGCCCGCAAGGCCGCCCTGCTTGTTCACCGCGACGGCGATGGAGATGGCGCCCACATAGCCGAGCTTGCGCCGCTCGGGAATGGCGCGGGCGCCCTCGGCGAGCAGCAGGCGGCCGTCCTTGTAGAGGCGGCCGAAGGGCACGTCGTCCACCCGCTCCGCCGGGCCGGGGGCGAGGCGGATGACGTTGCCGTCGTAGCAATTCACCACCTCCGGCACGCCGAGGCGGCGGGCGAGCAGCGCGTGCTCGTGCAGATGCAGCGCCTCGCCATGCACCGGGATCGCCACCTCAGGGCGGATCATGCGGTACATCTCCTCCAGCTCCCCGCGACGGGGATGGCCGGAGACGTGGACGAGGGCCGTGCGGTCGGTGATGACCTCCACCCCGCGCTTGATGAGCGCGTTGACGATGTGGTTCACCACCTTCTCATTGCCGGGAATGGTGCGCGAGGAAAACACCACCTGGTCGCCGGGCGACAGGGCGATCTCCGGATGGTCATCGTCGGCGATGCGGCGCAGCGCGGCGCGGGGCTCGCCCTGGCTGCCGGTGAGGATGGCCACCACGCGCTCGCGCGGCAGGTATCCGTAGGCGTCCGCACCGCGGAAGGCGGGAATGCCGTCCAGCAGCCCCTGCTCGCGGGCGACGCCGATGACGCGCTCCAGCGCCCGGCCCACCAGCACCACCTCGCGGCCATTGGCATGGGCCGCCTCGGCGATGGCGCGGATGCGCGCCACGTTGGAGGAGAAGGTTGTGAAGGCGATGCGGTGCTTCGCCTTGGCGACGATGCCCTTGAGCGAAGCCGCCACGTCCGACTCGGAGGGGGAGATGCCGTCGCGGATGGCATTGGTGGAATCGCAGATGATGGCGCGCACGCCCTCATCCCCCAGCGCCTTCAGGCGCGCCACATCGGTGGCCTCACCCACCAGGGGGGTCGGGTCAAGCTTCCAGTCGCCGGTATGCACGACCAGCCCCGCCTTGGTGCGGATGGCGAGGGCGTGGCTGTCCGGGATGGAGTGCGAGACCGGCACGAATTCCACGGAGAATGGCCCGATCTGCACGGGCTGCCGCGCGCGCACCACCTCGATGGGCAATTCCGAGGGAGCGCCCGGCTCACCGGCGCGCTTGGCTTCCAGCAGGCCCGCGGTGAAGCGGGTGGTGTAGATGGGGCACTTCAGGCGCGGCCAGAGGTCGAGCACCGCGCCGATATGGTCCTCATGACCATGCGTCAGCACGAGGCCGGCGATCTTCTTGCGCTCGGTCTCCAGGAAGCGGATGTCCGGCAGCACCAGGTCGACGCCCGGGGCCTCCTCCCCCGCGAAGCTCATGCCGAGATCGACCACGAGCCATTCCCGCGCCTTCTTCGGGCCGAAGCCGTAAAGGCCGAGGTTCATTCCGATCTCGCCCACGCCGCCGAGGGGCGCGAAGACCAGTTCATCCGTGGGTGCCATCAAGGGGTCACTTCCAAACGCGGCGCCCTGCGCGCCGGCGCATGGGCGTGCCGGCAAGCGCGTGACGCGCCAAACAGGAAGAGCCCCGCGACGCGAGGCTCAGGAAAAGGCGGGCGGACGTATGATGGGGTCCCGGCGCCGCAATGCAAGCCTTCAGAGCCCGGCCGCGACGATCAGTCGGGCTTGCCGAGGGAGACATCGCCCGCGGTGATGATCTCGGCCACGCCATCCCGACGCCGCAGCATCATGGCGCCGCGGGTGTCGATATTCTCGAAGCGGCCGACCACCTCGCGCTCGCCGATCTTGACGCTCACCTGATCGCCCATGCCAAGCGCATGGCGCATCCAGTCCGAGCGGATGGCGGGGAAGCCGGCGCCGGCGTTCCACTGGTTGAGGCGCACCGCCATGGCGAGGTCGAGCGCCTCCAGCATCCGGTCGGGCGCGGTGGGCGCACCCAGCGCCTCAAGGCTGGTCGCCTTGTAGGGCAGGTCCTCGGGATGGTGCAGGCAGTTGACGCCAAAGCCGATGACCGCCGCCGGGCGGCCATGCGGATCGGTGCCGCCCTCCACCAGGATTCCGGCGACCTTTCCGCCGTCGATCAGGAGATCGTTCGGCCACTTGAGCTTCATGTTGTCCGTCGCGATCTGCGGCGCGGCGGACATCACCGCATCCCGCAGCGCGAGGCCGGCGACGAAGCAGAGCTGCGCCAGATTCGCCACAGGCGCCGGGTTGGGCAGCACGAGGGTGGCGAAGAGATTGCCGAGCTCGGACGTCCAAGGCCGGCCGCGGCGTCCCCGCCCGGCCGTCTGGATGTCGGCGACCAGCCACACCGGGAAGGTCTCGCCGCGCTGCAGGCGCGCCATCCCCTCGGCGTTGGTGGAGCCGATCTGGGTGAAGCGGACGATGGGAACCGTGGAACCCTGGAATTCGTAATGAGCCATCGTCTCAGAAGAGCGAACGGGCAGCGGCACTCGCAGCCTCAATGAGAGGAGCGGGATAGACGAAATAGAAGATGGTGAAAAGGCCGCTCACCGCCAGCACAGCCTTTAGCTCGGTCGGCATGGGATCGAAGGCGTCCACCGGCTCGTCAAAATACATGATCTTGACGATGCGCAGATAATAGAAGGCGCCCACCACCGAGGCGAGCACACCCACCACGGCGAGGCCGTAAAGGCCGGCCTGGATGGCGGCGACGAAGACGTAATATTTGGCGAGGAAGCCCGCGAGCGGCGGGATGCCGGCCAGCGAGAACATCAGAGCGCCGAGCATCAGCGCCATCAGCGGGTTGCGGCGGGCAAGGCCGGCGAGGTCGTCCACCGTCTCCACCGCCTGACCCTTCCGGCGCATGGTCAGCACGCAGGCGAAGGTGCCGAGCGTCATCACCAGATAGATGGCCATGTAGACCAGCACGCCGCGCACGCCCTCGGTGGTGCCGGCGGCGAGGCCGACGAGGGCGAAGCCCATGTGGCCGATGGAGGAATAGGCGAGCAGTCGCTTGATGTTGCGCTGGCCGATGGCGGCGAAGGCGCCGAGCACCATGGAGGCAAGCGAGACGAAGGCGACGATCTGCTGCCACTGGTGCGAGACGTGCGGGAACGCCTCGATCAGCACGCGCACGAAGATGGCCATGCCGGCGACCTTCGGGGCGGAAGCGAAGAAGGCGGTGACCGGTGTGGGCGCGCCTTCATACACGTCCGGCGTCCACATGTGGAACGGCACGGCCGAGACCTTGAAGCACAGGCCCGCCACAAGGAACACGAGGCCGAAGATGAGACCGATGCTCGGCTCCTTCGCGACGGCCGCGATCTGCAGGAAGTTCACCGAGCCGGTGAAGCCGTAGATCAGCGAGGCGCCGTAGAGCAGCATGCCCGAGGAGAGCGCGCCGAGGACGAAATACTTCAGGCCCGCCTCGGTGGAGCGCACCGAGTCGCGGTTGATGGCCGCCACCACATAGAGCGAGAGGCTCATCAGCTCGAGGCCAAGATAAAGGGCGATGAGGTCGCCGGCCGACACCAGCATGAACATGCCGAGCGTCGCGATGACCACCAGCACCGCATATTCAAACTTCGCCTGCTTCTCCCGCGCCTGCCAGTCCACCGACATGATGAGCGACACCAGCGCGCCGATGGACGCCAGCACCTTCATGAAGCGGCCGAAGGCGTCGATGACCAGCGATCCGTTGAAGGCGGCGACTTCGGTGGCGGGCTGCAGCAGCACCAGCACGCCCGCCGCGGCCAGCACCGCGATGGCGAGGCCGGTGACCAGATTGGCCGAGCCCTCCCCGCGGAACGCACCGATGAGGATCAGCACGATGGCGGAGACGGCGAGCACCAGTTCCGGCAGGACCGCGCCGAGGGGAGGCAGGAGCTGCGACATGAGGCGTCCTCGAAAATCAGAAGCTCAGCAGCAGGGCGGTCTTCACCGCACCCGCCACGGAATCGGTGCGCGCGACGACCGCGTTCACCGCATGGGATGTCATGTTGAGGATGGGCGCGGGCCACACGCCGAACAGGATGGTGAGGATCACCAGCGGAACCATGATGGCGATCTCGCGGGGCGAGAGATCCATCATGGACTTCAGCTTTTCCTTCTCCAGCGGGCCGAACACCACGCGCCAGTAGAGCCAGAGCGCATAGGCCGCGGAGAGGATGACGCCGGTGGCCGCGAAGAAGGCGACCCAGGTGTTGCGCTCGAAGGCGGCGAGCATGGTTAGGAATTCGCCGATGAAGCCCGAGGTGCCCGGCAGGCCCACGTTCGCCATGGTGAACACCATCAGCACCGTGGCGTAGAGCGGCATGCGCTTCACGAGGCCGCCATAGGCGGCGATCTCGCGGGTGTGCAGCCGGTCGTAGATGACGCCGACGCACAGGAAGAGCGCGCCCGAGACGAAGCCGTGGGAGATCATGAGGAACATGGCGCCCTGCAGGCCCTGCTCGTTCATCGCGAAGATGCCCATGGTCACAAAGCCCATGTGGGCGATGGACGAGTAGGCGATCAGCTTCTTGATGTCCTCCTGCACCAACGCGACGAGCGAGGTGTAGATGATGGCCACC
>JAYSCE010000011.1:0-7300 GCA_041915035.1 Xanthobacter sp. | reverse complement strand
TAGTGGCTCGCCTCCGGGAACATCGGCAGCGAGAAGCGCAGGAAGCCGTAACCACCCATCTTCAGCAGCACGCCGGCCAGGATCACGGAGCCGGCGGTGGGCGCCTCCACGTGGGCGTCCGGCAGCCAGGTGTGCACCGGCCACATGGGCATCTTCACCGCGAAGGAGGCGAAAAAGGCGAGCCACAGCCAGTACTGCATGCCAGCCGGGAAGCCGAACTGCATCAGGGTGGGCACGTCGGTGGTGCCGGCCTTCCAGTACATGGCCATGATGGCGAGCATCATCAGCACGGAGCCGGCCAGCGTGTAGAGGAAGAACTTGAAGGCCGCGTAGATGCGGCGCGGCCCGCCCCACACGCCGATGATGAGGAACATCGGGATGAGGCCGCCCTCGAAGAAGAAGTAGAAGAGGACGAGATCGAGGGCCGTGAAGGTGCCGAGCATCATGGTCTCGAGCACCAGGAAGGCGATCATGTATTCCTTCACCCGCTTATGCACGCTCTCCCAGGAGGCGAGGATGCAGAAGGGCATGAGGAAGGTGGTGAGGATGACGAAGGGCAGCGAGATGCCGTCCACGCCCATGTGGTAGGAGGCGAGATCGCCGAGCCACGCCTTCTTTTCCACGAACTGGAAGCCGGGGGCCGAGGCATCGAAGCCCGGCAGCAGCAGCAGGGACACCAGGAAGGTGACGAGCGTGGTCCACAGCGCCACCCAGCGGGCGTTGCGCGCGGACACCTCGTCGTCGCCCCGCACCACGAAGATGAAGAGCGCCCCGACCAAAGGCAGGAAGGTGACGACGGAGAGGATGGGCCAGTCGGTCATCGTCACACTCCGGCGAACATGAACCAGGTGATGAGGGCCGCGACGCCGATCAGCATCACGAAGGCGTAGTGGTAGAGGTAGCCTGTCTGCAGCCGCACCACCCCGCGGGTGATGTCGAGCACGCGGGCGGAGACACCGTCCGGTCCCAGCCCATCGATGATGGTACCGTCACCGCGCTTCCACAGGGTGCGGCCGAGCCACAGGGCCGGACGCACGAAGAGGAAGTTGTAGATCTCGTCGAAGTACCATTTGTTCAGCAGGAACTGGTACAGCGCGTCCTGCGACTTCGCGAGTGCCGGCGGGATCTTCGGGTCCACGATGTAGAACCAGATCGCGATCAGCGAGCCCACAACCATCATCAGAGTGGGCGCGAAGGCGGCCCAGCCGGGGATCTCGTGCATGGCGTGGAGAATGTGGTTCTCCGCTCCCATGAAGATCGAGTGACGGAAGAAGTCGTGGACGCCTTCTCCGACGAAGATCCCGTGGAAAGCCCAGCCCGCAAAGATCGCGCCGAGGGACAGCACGGCGAGCGGAATGGTCATCACCAGCGGGCTCTCGTGCGCGGCCTCATAATGATGATGGTCGTGCGGATGGCCGAAGAAGGTGAGGAAGATCAGGCGCCAGGAATAGAAGGCGGTGAGCGCCGCGGCGATCACGGTCATCCAGTAGCCGTAGGTGCGGAAGTAGTTGTGGCTCGCATAGGCCGCCTCGATGATGGCGTCCTTGGAGTAATAGCCGGCGAGGAAGGGGAAGCCCGTGATGGCCAGCGTGCCGATCACCATCGTCCAGTAGGTGAAGGGGATCTTCTTCCGCAAGCCGCCCATGTGCCGCATGTCCTGCTCGTGGTGCATGGCATGGATGACCGAGCCGGCACCGAGGAAGAGCAGCGCCTTGAAGAAGGCGTGCGTGAGCAGGTGGAACATGCCGATGGAATAGGCGCCCGCGCCCATGGCCACGAACATGTAGCCCAGCTGGGAGCAGGTGGAATAGGCGATCACCTTCTTGATGTCGTTCTGCACCAAGCCGACGGTCGCGGCGAAGAAGGCGGTGGTCGCGCCCACCAGCATCACCACGTTCAGCGCGGTCTGCGACAGCTCGAAGATGGGCGACATGCGCGCCACCATGAACACGCCGGCGGTCACCATGGTGGCGGCGTGGATGAGGGCGGAGACCGGGGTCGGGCCTTCCATCGCGTCCGGTAGCCAGGTGTGCAGCAGGAACTGGGCCGACTTGCCGCACGCGCCGACGAACAGCAGCAGCGCGATCACGGTGGGCGCATCCCACTGGTGGCCGAGGAAATTGATGGTCTTGCCGGCAAGGCCCGGGGCGGCGGCGAACACCTCCTCGAAGGCGATGGAGCCGGTCATCACGAAGATGGCGAAGATGCCCAGCATGAAGCCGAAGTCGCCCACGCGGTTCACCACGAAGGCCTTCATGGCCGCCGCGTTCGCCGAGGGCTTCTCATACCAGAAGCCGATGAGCAGGTATGAGGCGAGGCCCACGCCCTCCCAGCCGAAGAACAGCTGGAGCAGGTTGTCCGCCGTCACCAGCATGAGCATGGCGAAGGTGAACAGCGAGAGATAGGCGAAGAAGCGCGGCCGGCTCGGGTCCTCGTGCATGTAGCCGATGGAGTAGAGATGGACGAGCGAGGACACTGTGGTGACGACGATCAGCATGATCACCGTCATGGTGTCGATGCGGAAGGCCCAGTCGACCTTGAGGTCGCCCACGTAGATCCACTTCATCACCTGGACGCGCGTATCGTGGTCGCCGAAGCCGACCGAGAAGAACGCGATCCAGGCGAGCAGGCACGCGACGAACAGGAACGAGGTGGTCACCACCTCGCTGGCGCGGTCACCGATCTTCTTGCCGAACAGGCCGGCGATGAGGAAGCCGAGAAGGGGGAGGAAGACAATCGCCTGATACATGGCCTCAGCCCTTCATGGCGTTGATGTCCTCGACGGCGATCGAACCGCGGTTGCGGTAGAACACCACGAGGATGGCGAGGCCGATGGCCGCCTCGGCTGCGGCGACGGTGAGCACGAGCAGCGCGAACACCTGGCCCGTCAGGTTCCCGAGGAAGGCGGAGAACGAGACGAGATTGATGTTCACGGCGAGCAGGATCAGCTCCACCGACATCAGGATGACGATGACGTTCTTCCGGTTGAGGAAGATGCCGAGCGTCCCGAGCGTGAACAGGATCGCCGCGACGGTCAGATAGTGGGAGAGACCGATGTCCATGCCCATCCCCCCTCAGAGGCCCTGGCCGGGACGCACCTTAACCACCTCGATGGTGGAGGAGCGCGTCACCTGAGCCGTGATGTTCTGCCGGCGCACGTTCACCTTGTGGCGCAGCGTGAGCACGATGGCGCCGATCATGGCGACGAGCAGCACGAAGCCGGCGGCCTGGAAGAAGTAGATGTAGTCCGTGTAGAGCACCTGCGCGATGGCGCGCACGTTGCTCTCGGTGGCGATGCCGCCGGGCGCGGACTTCACCGCCGAGGAGACTCCGGGGCCAGTCGCCCAGGCGCCCACCACCAGCACCAGCTCGGCGAGGAAGATGAGGCCGACCACCACGCCCACCGGCAGGTATTGCAGGAAGCCCTGGCGCAGCTCCACGAAGTCCACGTCGAGCATCATCACGACGAAGAGGAAGAGCACCGCCACCGCGCCCACATAGACCACCACCAGGATCAGCGCGAGGAACTCGGCGCCGATGAGGATGAAGAGGCCCGCCGCGTTCACAAACGCGAGGATCAGGAACAGAACCGACTGCACCGGGTTGCGGGAGGAGATCACCATGAAGGCGGACGCCACCAGCACGAAGGCGAAGAGATAGAAAAACGCTGCCGCGACGCTCATGCGCGTAGCCCCCCTGCCCGCGGCGCGCCCGCGCCGGTCATGTCCGGCCCCGCAAGGCGGCCGGCCCCTGTGATGTGCTGACGCATCCCGAAAACCCGACGCATCCCGAAAGTCCGATCTATGACGCCGCGCGTCGCCGCACGTCGCCGGTCCCGTTCCAGAAGACCGGCAGGATGCCGGCCGTGTTCGTTTCGCCGCTCAGCGGTAAGGCGCATCGAGCGCGATGGACCGCGCGATCTCGCGCTCCCACCGGTCGCCGTTCGCGAGCAGCTTTTCCTTGTCGTAATAGAGTTCCTCGCGCGTCTCGGTGGCGAACTCGAAGTTCGGCCCCTCGACGATGGCATCCACCGGGCACGCCTCCTGGCAGAAGCCGCAATAGATGCACTTCACCATGTCGATGTCGTAACGCGTCGTGCGGCGGGTGCCGTCGTTGCGGCGCGGGCCGGCCTCGATGGTGATGGCCTGCGCCGGGCAGATGGCTTCGCACAGCTTGCAGGCGATGCAGCGCTCTTCCCCGTTGGGATAGCGGCGCAGGGCGTGCTCGCCGCGGAAGCGCGGCGAGAGCGGGCCCTTCTCGAAGGGATAGTTCAACGTCGCCTTGGGCTTGAAGAAGTAGCGCATGGCGAGGAAGAAGCCCGAGACGAGCTCGGTGAGAAAGATGGCGCGCGCGGCCTGATCGAGCTTCACAGGCGCTCTCCCCGAAGGCTGTGCGAAAGGGCGGAAGGAACGGTCATTGCGGCGCCGTCCCGGTGAAGTGCAGCACGCCCGCGACCACCACGACGGCGACGAGGGAGATCGGCAGGAACACCTTCCAGCCGAGCCGCATGAGCTGGTCGTAGCGATAGCGGGGCACCATGGCCTTGGCCATCGCGAACAGGAAGAACATGAAGCAGAGCTTGATGACGAACCACACCAGCCCCGGCACCCAGGTGAATGGCGCGAACGGGATGGGCGAGAGCCAGCCGCCGAGGAACAGGATGGTTCCCATGGCGCACATGGTCATGATCGCCACGTACTCGCCGAGCATGAACAGCAGGTAGGGGGTCGAGCCGTATTCCGTCATGAAGCCTGCCACCAGCTCCGACTCCGCTTCCACGAGGTCGAAAGGCGGGCGGTTGGTCTCGGCCAGGGCCGAGACGAAGAAGATGACGAACATGGGCAGAAGCGGCAGCCAGTACCAGCCGAGGAAGCCGAAGCGGCCGTTCTGCGCTTCCACGATCTCCGAGAGGTTCAGCGAGCCGGCGCACATCAGCACGGTGATGATGACGAAGCCGATGGAGACTTCGTAGGACACCATCTGCGCCGCAGAGCGGAGCGCGGCGAGGAAGGGATACTTCGAGTTCGAAGCCCAGCCGCCCATGATGATGCCGTACACGCCGAGCGACGAGATGGCGAAGATGTAGAGCACGCCGATGTTGAGGTCGGCGATGACCCAGCCTTGCGCGATCGGCACCACGGCCCATGCGGCGAGCGCCAGCACGCAGGTGACGAGCGGGGCGAGAAGGAAGATCGCCTTGTTGGCGCCCGCCGGAATGGTGGGCTCCTTCAGCACGAACTTCAGTAGGTCGGCGAAGGATTGCAGGAGGCCGAACGGCCCCACCACGTTGGGACCGCGGCGCAGTTGCACCGCCGCCCAGATCTTGCGGTCCGCCAGCAGGATGAAGGCGATGAAGATCAGGAGCGCCACGAGCAGCGCAAGGCTCTGCCCGAGGATGATGAGCACCTGGATGAGGGTGTCCTGCCAGTTCATGTCCGCGTTTCCGTGAAGCTCGCAGCCGTCCGGTTCACCGTGCCCATCGCCTACTCCGCCGCTTCCGCCGCCGCCGCAAGGCGCAGCGCGGAGCATTCGGCCATCACGGCGGAGGCCCGCGCGATGGGGTTGGTGAGGAAGAAGTCCTCGATCACCGGCGCGAACGCCGCCTTGTCCACGCTGCCGCCGACGCCCGCGAGGGTCGCCACCGCGCCTGCGTCCGCCACCGCCGCCTCGTCGATATGGCCGAGGTGGGGATAGGCCGAAACGAGCTGGGCGCGCAGTGCCTGCATGTTGTCGAAGGGCAGGGTCTGGCCCAGCACCTCGGAGAGCGCCCGCAGGATCGCCCAGTCCTCGCGCGCCTCGCCGGGCGGGAAGGCGGCGCGGTTGGCGAACTGCACCCGGCCTTCCGTGTTCACATAGATGCCCGACTTCTCGGGATAGGCCGCGCCGGGCAGGATCACGTCCGCCCGGTGGGCGCCGCGATCGCCATGGGTGCCGAGATAGACGACGAAGGCGCCGGGGGCGACCTCCACCTCGTCCGCGCCCATCAGGAAGGCAACATCGAGCGCGCCGGGGGCGGTCATGGCTTCAACGTCCAGCCCGCCGGGGCCGGGCACCGCGCCCACATCGAGAGCACCGACGCGGGCGGCGGCGGTGTGCAGCACGCCGAAGCCGTTCCAGCCGTCCTTCACCGCGCCCACGGCAACCGCCACGCGGGCGGCCAGCGAGAGCACCGCCGCACCATCCGGCCGCGCCAGCGCGCCTTGGCCGACGATGACCAGCGGCCGTTCGGCCTTGCGCAGGATGTCCCCGAACGCGGACGAGCCAGCGAGGTCGGCGAGGCTGTCGGGGCCGGCGCCGAGATAGTCGTAGGTGTAGGTGAGGTCCACCTTGGCGCCGACGAGGCCGATCTTCAGCCCACCCTGCCGCCAGCGCTTGCGGATGCGCGCATTGATGACGGAAGCCTCATGCCGCGGGTCGGTGCCCACGAGGAGGATGGCGTCGGCCTGCTCGATGCCGGCGATGGTGGGGTTGAACACATAGGTCGCGCGGCCGAGCGCCGGATCGAGCTTCGCGCCATCCTGGCGGGCGTCGATGTTGGCGGAGCCGAGCTTGCCGATCAGCGTCTTGAGGGCGAACACCTCTTCCACGCTGGCGAGGTCGCCGATGATCGCGCCGACCTTGGCGGGGGTGGTGCCCTTCACCTTGGCGGAGATGGCGGCGAACGCCTCGCTCCAGGAGGCGGGCACGAGGCGGCCGTCCTTGCGCACATAGGGGCGATCAAGGCGCTGGACCTTCAGGCCGTCCCACACATAGCGGGACTTGTCCGAGATCCACTCCTCGTTCACGAGGTCGTTGTTGCGCGGCAGGATGCGCATGACCTCGCGGCCGCGGGTGTCGATGCGGATGTTGGCGCCCACCGCATCCATCACGTCGATGGACTCGGTCTTGATCAGCTCCCACGGCCGGGCGTGGAACTGGTAGGGCTTGTGGGTCAGCGCGCCCACCGGGCAGAGGTCCGCCACGTTGCCCTGCATCTCCGAGCGCATGGCGTGCTCGAGATAGGTGGTGATCTCCATGTCCTCGCCGCGGCCGATGGCGCCGAGGTCCGGCACGCCGGCGACTTCGGTGGAGAAGCGCACGCAGCGGGTACACTGGATGCACCGGTTCATGGAGGTCTTGACCAGCGGACCGATGTACTTGTCTTCGACGGCGCGCTTGTTCTCGGCGAAGCGCGAGGTGTCCGCGCCGTAGGCCATGGCCTGGTCCTGCAGGTCGCACTCGCCGCCCTGATCGCAGATCGGGCAATCCAGCGGGTGGTTGATGAGCAGGAACTCCATCACCCCTTCGCGGGCCTTCTTCA
>JAYSCE010000010.1:17040-21495 GCA_041915035.1 Xanthobacter sp. | reverse complement strand
AGTGGCGGCATCCACCAGATCCTGCCGGATCACCTCCACCACCGCATGGGCCGCCGCCGAGATGGCCCTTCGAGGATGATGCACCACGGCGATGGAGCGCGTGAGCGGGGTGGCGAAGCGATGTCCGCGCACCCGTCCCGCCGCCAGAACCTGATGCAGGGCGATGGTGGGCAGCACGGTGGCGAGGTCCGTGGTCGCCACCACCTCGCAGATAGCGGAGAGCGTGTCGATCTCGATGCGCGGCTTCAGCTCGATCCCCGCTTCGGCCGCCTGCGCCTCGAGGATGGCGCGCAGGCCGTGGCGCTTGGAGGGCAGCACCAGATCCAGCCCGCCGAGATCGGCAAAGCCGAGGCTGTCCGGCACATGGAGGGGAGAATCCGTGCGCGTGGCGAACACCATCTCCTCGTCGAGGATATGCTGGGAGGCCAGCCCCCGTTTCTGCCGCGGCACGTTGATGATGGCGAGGTCGAGCTGGCCCGTCGTCACCCAATCCATCATGGTCTCGGTGTAGCCCTCGCAGGCGGAGAATTCCACGTCCGGGTAACGCGCGGCGACGGTGGCGGAGGAGTTCGCCAGCGTGCTCTGCGCCACCGAGGTAATCAGCCCCACCACCACGCGGCCCGACACCCGCCCGTCGAGCCGCGCCATCTCCTGCATGGCGTGCTCCACGTCCCGCACGATCGGCGAGATGAGCCGCGCCAGCGCCTCCCCCGCCGGGGTGGTGGAGACGCCGTGCGCGGTGCGGTCGAACAGCTTCTTGCCGAACTCGGCTTCGAGCTTCGCGATCTGCATGCTGAGCGCCGGTTGCACGATGTTGAGCTGGCGCGCCGCCCGGGTGACGTTGCCGGTCTCCGCGAGGCACAGGAAATACTGCATCTGCCTAAGATCCATCGCGGATTGTCCTTCGCGGCCACGCCTAAAATCATCTGAAATGATGGCGCCGATAACCAATCATTATTTGCAGTGATTACGACCTTTGTCTATGACTCGATAACCGGCTCATGGAGCCGTCGCCCAGAAGGCCGAAACGGCCCGTGGCGGGGAGGGATCGTCGGCAAGGCCGGGCGCATGGCGCCCGAATGATGCGCTTTGCCTTTCTCCACATCTCCCGTCCGGCCTCAGCCATGCGTGCGGCAGCACGCGGAGGAGATGCCATGCAGGATCACAAGCGGCTCGTCGTCGGCATCTCCGGCGCCTCCGGCGTGATCTATGGCGTCCGGATGCTGGAGCTTCTGCGCGCGGCCGGCATCGAGACACATCTCGTGATGTCGCGCACCGCCGAGATCACGCTCGCCCACGAAACCGACCGCAAGGTGGCGGACGTGAAGGCCCTCGCCAGCGTCTGCCATTCCAACGACGACATGGCCGCCGCCATTTCTTCCGGCTCGTTTCGCACCATGGGCATGGTGGTGGCGCCCTGCTCCATGCGCTCCATGTCCGAGATCGCGTCCGGGGTCACCTCCAGCCTCCTCAGCCGCGCCGCCGACGTGGTGTTGAAGGAGCGCCGCCGTCTCGTGCTGATGGCGCGCGAGACGCCGCTTCACACCGGCCATCTGCGCACCATGACCCAGGTGTCGGAGATGGGTGCCATCATCTCCCCGCCCATGCCGGCCTTCTATTCGCGCCCCGCCAGTCTCGAAGAGATGATCGACCATACGGTCGGGCGGGTGCTCGACCTGTTCGACATCGAGGTGGGCGCCGTGCGCCGCTGGGGCGAGGAGAGCGGCCCGCGCCGCCGCAAGGCCCCGCTGCGCCAGATCGCGCCCGCCAGCTGACCCCCGAATTTCCCGATCAGCGGAACCTGAAATCATGTTGGAACCTCGCCCCCGCCCCGCCGCGCAGACCCCGCCGGACCTGCGCACCTGGCTCGCCGACCTCGCCGCCCACGGCCGTCTGGCGGTCGCGCGGGAGAACCTGCCGCTCGCCGACAATCTCGCCGCCGTGGCCAAGCGCACCGAGCGCGACAAGGCCGTGCTATTTCCCCATCCCGTCGGCGTGGACGGCAAGTCGCACGACATGCCGGTGGTGGTGAACCTCTTCACCCAACGCGCGTGGGTGTCCGATAGCCTCGGCGTCAGCGAGGACCAGCTTCTCGCCCACGTGCTCGCCGCCGCCGCAAAGCCCACGCCGTGCGTAGAGGTCACCTCCGCGCCCGTGCAAGAGGTGGTGCATACGGAGGTCGATCTCCTCGCCCAGCTGCCAATCCCGTCGCACAACGAGCTGGACAGCGGCCCCTACATCACCGCCGGACTGCTGATCGCGCGCAATCCCGTCACCGGGGTGCAGAATGTCTCCATCCACCGCTGCCAGATCAGCGGGCCGAACCGCATCGGCGTCCTGCTGCTGCCGCGCCATACGCTCGCCTATTACCGCATGGCGGAAGAAGCTGGCGAGGCGCTGGAGATCGCCATCGTCATCGGCGCCCATCCCGCGCTGCTCCTCGCATCGCAGGCCATCTGCGCGCTGGACGAGGACGAGATGGAGATCGCCGGCTCCCTCCTCGGCCGCCCGGTCGAGGTAGTGAAGTGCAAGACCAATTCGGTGCGCGTGCCGGCCGCCGCCGAGATCGTGGTGGAAGGCCGCATCCTGCCCAAGGTGCGCGAGCCGGAAGGCCCGTTCGGCGAGTTCCCGCAGTATTACGGCCCGCGCGCCGCCCGCGAGGTGATCGAGGTGGATGCGGTCACCCATCGCCGCCATCCCATTTACCACACCATCGTCGGCGGCTCCTTCGAGCATCTGGTGCTCGGCGGCGTGCCGCGCGAGGCGACGCTGCTGCAGCACCTCAAGCGGTCTTTCCCGAACGTGCTGGACGTGCGCCTCACCCGCGGCGGCACCTGCCGCTATCACCTCGTCGTCAAGATCGACAAGCAGCGCGAGGGCGAGGCCAAGAACATCATCCTGTGCGCATTCGGCGGCCATTACGACGTGAAGCAGGTGGTGGTGGTGGACAGGGACGTGGACATCTCCAGCGCCGACGAGATCGAATGGGCGGTGGCGACCCGCTTCCAGGCCGACCGCGACATGGTGGTCGTGTCCGGCGCGCTCGGCTCCAAGCTCGATCCCTCCACCGAAGAGGGGGGCATCAGCGCCAAGCTCGGCCTCGACGCGACCGCGCCGCTTTCCGACGATCCCCTCGCCTTCCGCCGCATCCGCGTGAAGGGCGAGGAGAGCGTGGACCTTGCCGAGGCGCTGGTGAAGGACCCCAACGCCGCTTTCGCCCGCATCGTCGCTCAGGTCTCCTGATCTCAAAGCAGCGTGGACGGCGTCCGCGCACCAACACAAAAAGCCGGGCGCCCTACGCACCGGCCGCCAGTCCGGGAGGATTTTCTGATGTTCAAGACGACGACCCGCCGCCTTTTCTGCGCCGGAGCCTTTGCCGTCGCCTTCGCCGCGGCCGGTGCTGCGCAGGCCGCCGACAAGGTGAAGGTCGGCATCAACAATGTGGTGTCGGACGTGGTGTTCCACCTTGGCGTCGAGCGCGGCATCTTCGCCCAGGAAGGCCTGGACGTGGAGCTGATCGCCTTCGATTCCGGGCCGAAGATGGTCGCCCCGCTGGGCTCGGGCCAGATCGACGTGGGTGCCGGCGCATCATCCGCTGGCCTCTACAACGCGGCCGCCCGCGGCATCAACATCAAGGTAGTGGCCGACAAGGGCTCTACCCCGGTCCATTACGACTACATGCCCCTCATGGTCCGCAAGGAGCTGGTGGAGAGCGGCAAGGTGAAGACCATCGCCGATCTCAAGGGCATGCGCGTCGGGTCCGTCGGCCCGGGCGCGGCGACCAACGCCAAGATGGCGCACCTCCTCGCCAAGGCCGGCCTGACCTACAAGGATGTGAACCACAATTACATCGGCTATCCGCAGCAGATCGCCGCCTTCACCACCGGCGCCATCGACGCCGCCATCACCACCGAGCCCTCGGTGACCCAGGCGGTGAACAACGGGGTCGCCGTTCGCTTCGTGGTGGATGGCTATCCCAACCAGCAGGTGGCCGTTCTGCTCTACGGCGGCGACTTCATCGCCAAGCGCCGCGACGTCGCCCAGCGTTTCATGAACGCCTATGTGAAGTCCGCCCGCATCTTCAACGATGCCACGGCTGGAGGAAAGTTCGACGGTAAGGGCGCGGACGAGGTCATCAAGACCATCATGCGCACCACGGGCCTCAAGGACGCAGAGCTGTTCAAGACCATGATCCCGAATGGCATCGACCCCGATGGCAAGGTCGATGTGGCAAGCATGGCCGAAGACCTCAAGTTCTTCACCGACAACGGCTATATCGAGCGCCCGGCCAAGGTCTCCGACGTGGTGGACACCTCGTTCGCCGAGAACACCCTGAAGGCGCTCGGCCCCTACAAGGCCGCCCAGAACTGATGCGCGACTGACGCGCGCGGCGCCTTTGCGGCGCCCCATCCGGCATCCGGAGGAAGATTCATGGCCGTCGTGAGCATGTTGAAC
>JAYSCE010000010.1:14817-17030 GCA_041915035.1 Xanthobacter sp. | reverse complement strand
CCGCCGGTGCAGATTTCCATGCGCGGGGTCCGCAAATACTTCGGCTCGTCCGGCTTCGTGGCGGTGGACGGCATCGACCTCGACATTCCTCAGGGCCAGTTCTTCGTCATCGTCGGCCCCTCGGGCTGCGGCAAGACCACTCTCTTGCGCATGCTCGCGGGCCTTGAGAGCGTCAGCGAAGGCACCATGAAGCTCAACCGAACGGACCCGAGCCGGCCGGAAAATTCCATGATCTTCCAGGGTGACAGCCTGTTCCCCTGGATGACCGTCTACGACAACGCCGCCTATGGCCTCAGGATGCGCGGCGTCGCGGAGAAGGACGTCGCGGAGAGCGTGAAGCTCTGGCTGGAGCGCATCGGCCTCTACCGCTTCCGCGACCGCTATCCCAACCAGTTGTCCGGCGGCATGCGCCAGCGCGTCTCCATCGTGCGCGCCTTCGCCAACGATCCGGAAATCCTGCTCATGGACGAGCCATTCTCGGCCCTCGACGAGCAGAACAAGATGCTGCTGCACGAAGAATTGCTGCGCATCTGGGAGGCGACCAAGAAGACCGTGGTCTTCATCACCCATTCGGTGGACGAGGCGGTGACGCTGGGCGACCGCATCATGATCATGACCGCCAATCCGGGGCGCGAGAAGGCCATCATCGACGTGCCCTTCGCCCGCCCCCGCAACGTACTGGAGCTGCGCCACGATCCCGCCTACGGCGATCTGGTGTTCCACATCTGGGAGCAGTTGCGCGACGAGGTGCAGCGCGCACGCATGAATGCCGAGGGAGGCAAGTGATGGCAAAAAGGTCCGGCCTCGTCGGCGAACGCTTCATCGGGCTTCTCACGCCCCTCGTCCTCCTCGGCCTGTGGGAGGCGGCGGCGCGCATGGGGCTCATCGATGCCCGCTTCTTCCCGCCGCCCTCCAGCATCGTTAACACCTTCGGCGCTCTCATCGCCTCGGGCGAATTGTGGACCAATCTCCTCGCCAGCCTGCGCCGGCTCTTCCTCGGGATGCTGCTGGGAGGCGTGCCGGCGCTGTTCCTCGGCCTCGCCATGGGCATCTCGAAGCCCCTGCGCGCGGCCATCGACCCGCTCATCTCGGCCACCTACCCGATTCCGAAGAGCGCCATCCTGCCCCTCGTGCTGCTCATCTTCGGCCTCGGCGAGATGTCCAAAGTGGTGATGGTGGCGCTGGGCGCCTTCTACCCCATCCTCATCAATACGGTGATGGGCGTCGCCAATATCGACAAGATCTATCTGGACGTGGGCCATAACTACCGCGCCAGCCGCTGGCAGGTGTTCCGCACCATCGCGCTGCCCGGGGCGCTGCCGTCCATCATGGCCGGGGTGAAGCTCGCCATGGGCATGGGCCTCATCCTCATCGCCATCTCCGAGATGGTCGCCGCCTCCGACGGCATCGGCTACATGATCTGGAACGCCTGGCAGGTGCTGACGGTTGACACCATGTATGTGGGGCTGTTGGTTATTGCCCTGCTCGGCTTCGTCTTCTCCGTCATCCTCGACGAGATCGAGCGGATGCTGATCCCTTGGAAGGCGAAAGCCTGAAGCATTTTCAAGCGAAGTGGTTTCCGGTTCGCGTGAAGAAAATGCGTCTCGTGAATATCCTATCGCATCTGCGGCGGGCCTGAGTTCGCCGGAGATGCGATAAGCGGAGAAAGAGGCCGGATGTCGAACGCACTCCGGATCGCGCACGGGCCCTTCGGGCGGGTCGCCCTTCTGGATATGGACCGCCCGCTGGTGCGCCACGCGCATCCGCACTGCCACGTTCTCCTCAAGGTCGAGGGGGCGGACACGCAATTCGTGGTCGGCGAGGGGCTCGTCCCCCTCACCGACCGTTCGTGCGTTCTGGTGAACGGCTGGGAGCCCCACGCCTATGTGCATGATCCCAACCGACCAAAGACCATCATCCTCGCCCTCTATATCGAGCCGGACTGGCTGAAGACCTTCCGCCCCGGCTGGGTCGCATCGGGCGGTGCCGGCTTCTTCGAGCAGCCGGGCGGCGAGGTCTCGCCGCGCATCCACCGCCTCACCCACGACCTTGCCGCCGCCATGATGGCCGAGCCCGATGCCAAGGCCGTCCACGAGGCGCTGCTGGCGGATCTCATGATCGCCGTGGTGGAGCGTTTCACGCCCTGGCGCAGCTTCTCCATCCGCGCGCTGGAGGGCCAGCGCCGCATGGACTGGCGCATCCGCCGGGTGGTG
>JAYSCE010000010.1:11059-14807 GCA_041915035.1 Xanthobacter sp. | reverse complement strand
TGCGCGCCAACCTTGCCGAGGAGGTGGACACCACAAGCCTCGCCAAGGAAGCCGGGCTGTCCCGCGCCCACTTCTTCCGCCTGTTCGAGGCCTCCACCAACGTCCCGCCGCGCATCTATCTGAACGTGATGCGGGTAGAGGCGGCGGTGGCCGCCGTCACCGCCGAGGACGACAGCTTCACCGATATCGGCGAGCGCCTCGGCTTCGCTGCGCCCTCTCATTTCACCCGCTTCTTCCGCGACCATACCGGCGTGACGCCGAGCGAGTTCCGCGCCATCTCCCGCATCGCAATGTGAGGTCGAAGCATTGCGGAAAGTGCATGTCCGCGCTCGATTTTAAGGCGCGGCGCCACGTGAATCGCCCATCGCATCGCACAACGCCGAATGAGACTCCTCGGTAAAAGCTGAGACGGCTCGGCATGGCCCGCGCCGTCCGCGCCCGGCACCTTCCCCGCCAACCAACGCACCGCATCCGCGGGGCGAAAAAGGGAAGCGCCGGGATGCTGGTTACGCCGCACGACAAGGCGGGGGAATGGGTCGGCCGCGCCATCGAGCGCGTGGAGGATGCCGCCCTGCTCACCGGCGGCGGCCGCTATCTGGACGATCTGGGCGTGAAGCCCGGCACGCTCCACATGGCGATCCTGCGGGCGCCCCACGCCCATGCGGACATCGTCTCCATCGACACCACCGCCGCCAGGGCGCTGCCCGGCGTCGCCGCCGTCCTCACCGGCGCGGACGTGGCGGGACTCACCACCTCCCTCGTGGTGGGGGTGAAGGCGCCGGTGGAATGCTGGCCCATGGCGGTGGACCGCGTGCGCTTCGTGGGCGAGCCGGTGGCCCTCGTGGTCGCGCGGGACCGCTATGTGGCGGAGGACGCCCTCGACCTCATCGAGGTCGCCTACGAGATGCGCCCGGCCGTGGTGGACCCGCTCGCCGCCATGGACGAGGGCGCGCCGCTGCTGCACGACGGCTTTCCCCGCAACATCGCCTCCGACCGCACTTTCCGCTATGGCGACCCGGAGGGTGCCTTCACTGACGCGGCGCACCGCATCGCCATCTCGGTGCGCTACCCGCGCAATTCCTGCACGCCCATCGAGACCTACGGGCTCGTTGCCGAATATGACCCTCACGAGGACGCCTATGACGTCCTCGCCAATTTCCAGGGCCCGTTCTCCATCCATGCGGTGATCTCGCGGGCGCTGAAGGTGCCGGGAAATCGCCTGCGTCTGCGCACACCGCGCGACAGCGGCGGCTCCTTCGGCATCAAGCAGGGCATCTTCCCCTACATCGTGCTCGGCGCCGTCGCGGCACGGGTTTCGGGGCGGCCGGTGAAGTGGATCGAGGACCGCCTCGAACACCTCATGGCGTCCGTCTCCGCCACCAACCGCGCCACGACGCTCACCGCCGCGGTGGCGGCGGACGGGCGCATCACGGCGCTCGATTACGATCAGGTTGAAGATTGCGGCGCGCACCTGCGGGCGCCCGAGCCGGCGACGCTCTACCGGATGCACGGCAACCTCACCGGCGCCTACGACATCCGAAACCTCACCGTCCGCAACCGCGTGGTGGTCACCAACAAGTGCCCCACAGGGCTCAACCGCGGCTTCGGCGGCCCGCAGGTCTATCTCGCCCTCGAACGGCTGGTGCAGCGCATCGCCGTAGAGCTGGGGCTTGATCCGCTGGAGGTGATCCGCCGCAATCTCGTGCCGGCGAATGCCTTCCCCTATCGCACCGCCTCGGGCGCGCTGCTCGATTCCGGCGACTACCAGAAGACGCTGGATCTCGGCCTTCAGGCCGGCGACCTCACTGACCTCCTCGCCCGGCGCGACAAGGCCCGGGCGGAAGGCCGCATCTACGGCATCGGCTATGCCGCCGTGGTGGAGCCCTCGGTCTCCAACATGGGCTATATCGCCACCGTCCTTACCCCGGCCGAGCGGCACAAGGCGGGACCGAAGAACGGCGCGCAGGCCACCGCCACCATCGCCATCGATCCGGTTGGCTCCGTCACCGTCCACGTCGCCTCCGTCCCGCAGGGCCAGGGCCACCGCACCGTGCTCTCGCAGGTGGTGGCGGACGTGCTGGGCCTCAAGCCCTCCGACATCCACGTGAATGCGGAGATGGACACAGCCAAGGACGCCTGGTCCATCGCCTCCGGCAACTATGCGAGCCGCTTTGCCGCCGCCGTGGCGGGCGCCGCGAAGATGGCGGCCGACCGGATCGCCGAACGCCTCGCCCGCGTCGCCGCCGCGCAATTGAACGTGCCGGCGGAGGACGTGATGTTCGCCGGCGGCAAGATCGCCGCGCGCTCCAATCCGGCCAATGCGGTGCCCTTCTCCCGCGTCGCCGCGCTCTCCCACTGGTCACCGGCGCAATTGCCCGAAGGGGTGGCGCCCACCATCCGCGAGACGGTGTTCTGGACCCCGCCAGAACTGACGGCAGCGGATGAGGGCGACCACATCAATTCGTCCCTCTGCCACGGCTTCATCTTCGATTTTTGCGGCATCGAGATCGACCGCGACACGGGCCAAATCCGCATCGACCGCTACGTGACCGCCCACGACTGCGGCACCATCCTCCACCCCGGCATGGTGGATGGGCAGATCCGCGGCGGCTTCGCCCACGCGCTCGGCGCCTCCCTGCTGGAAGAATACGCCTATGGCGAGGACGGCAGCTTCCTGACCGGCACCTTCGCCGACTATCTCGTGCCGACTGCCATGGAGGTGCCCGAGCCGGTCATCGTCCATATGGAGACGCCCTCCCCCTTCACGCCGCTGGGCGCCAAGGGCGTGGGCGAAGGCAACTGCATGTCCACCCCCGCCTGCCTCGCCAATGCGGTGGCGGATGCGCTGGGCATCACGGACGTGCGCCTGCCGCTGGTGCCCTCCGCCGTCGCGGCCCTGATCCACGGCGCGGAGCCGCCGGCTCCGGCGGGCGCCCGTGCTGCGCCCGCGCCGGCTCCCTCCGGCAAGGGCGAGCGGCTCATGCGCGGCGCCGGGAAGGCCCATGTCGCAGCCACGCCGGAGGCGGTGTGGGCGATGCTGCTCGACCCGGACACGCTGGCCGCCATCATCCCCGGCGCGCACGACGTTCGGAAAGTCTCGGACACCCGATTCACCGCCGACGTGACGCTGGGCATCGGCCCGGTCAAGGGCCGCTACAGGGCGCAGGTCGCGCTCTCCGATCTCGACCCGCCGAGGGCCGTGACCCTCTCCGGCAAGGTGGACGGCAACCTCGGCTTCGGCGGCGGCTCCGGCCGCATCACGCTCACCCCGGATGGGGCGGGCGGGACGGAGCTGTCCTACACCTACGAGGCCTTCGTGGGCGGCAAGGTGGCGAGCGTCGGCGGGCGGCTGCTGGACGGCGCGGCCAAGGTCATCATCGGTCAGTTCTTCGCCGCCCTCGCCCGTAAGGCGGGCGGCGGCACGGCACCGGAGGGCGGGCTCGTCGCCCGGCTCCTCGCCCGGCTCTCCTCACTTTTCGGGAGGGACGCGCGATGAAGCCCGCGGCCTTCGACTACGTCCGCGCTGAGAGCGTGGAGGAAGCCCTCGCCGTGCTGCGCGCGGAGGGTTCGGACGCCCGCATCCTCGCCGGCGGCATGTCCTTCATGGCCATGCTGAATATGCGCCTCGCCCGGCCCAAGGTGCTGGTGGACATCATGCGCGTCGCGGCCCTTGCGCGGATGGACGAGGAGAAGGGCGCGCTGAAGATCGGCGCCGGCGTGCGCCAGGCGCGGCTGCTCGCCTCGGATG
>JAYSCE010000010.1:10524-11049 GCA_041915035.1 Xanthobacter sp. | reverse complement strand
ATCGCCAAGGCCCTGCCCTTCACTGGCCACGCCCAGACCCGCAGCCGCGGCACTGTGTGCGGCTCCATCGCCCATGCGGATCCGAGCGCGGAGCTGCCGCTCTGCCTCGTGACCCTGAAAGGCCATGTGCATCTGCGGAGCGCCAAGGGCGCCCGCAAGGTGGCGGCGGAGGATTTCTTCACCGGCATGATGGCCACCGCCAAGGCCGACGATGAGATGATCGAGGCCGTCTCCTTCCCTGCCCCAAAGGGCGAGGGCACGGCCTTCCGCGAGATCGCCCGCCGCCATGGGGATTTCGCCATCGTCGCCTGCGCGGCCCTGGTCTCGGACAAAGGCATCCGACTCGGCGTGGGCGGTGTCGCCGACATGCCGGTGGCGCGGGATTTCCCGCTCCTCGACGGCTCGGCGCTGGATGACGCACTCAACGCCTTCGCGTGGGAACTGGACGCCCGCGACGACGTGCATGCCAGCGCCCGCTATCGCCGCGAACTGGTGCGCCGCATCGGCCGCTCCACCATCGAGGAG
>JAYSCE010000010.1:9599-10514 GCA_041915035.1 Xanthobacter sp. | reverse complement strand
CCGCGCCTGAGCGCCGAGGCGCGCCACACCGTGCGCTTCACCCTCAACGGCCGCCCGGTGTCGGGACAGGCCGCCCCGCGCACCCTGCTCTCCGACTTCCTGCGCCACGAGTTGGGCGCCACAGGCACGCACGTCGGCTGCGAGCATGGCGTGTGCGGCGCCTGCACCGTGGACGTGGACGGGTTGCTCACCCGCGCCTGCATGACACTCGCCGTGCAGGTGGAGGGATGCACCGTGCGCACCGTCGAAGGCCTCGCCCCGGCACCCGACCGCCTCTCGGTGCTGCAGGCCGCCTTCCGCCGTCACCACGCGCTGCAATGCGGCTTCTGTACTGCCGGCATCCTCATGTCGCTCGACGTGTTCCTGAAGGCGGAGCCGGACCCGAGCGAGGAGGCCGTGCGCGATCTCCTCTCCGGCCATCTGTGCCGTTGCACCGGCTACACGCCCATCGTCCGCGCTGCGCTGGAAGCGGCGGCGGAGCTTCGAAAAGTCCAGGGGGAACCCGCCCATGCTTGACCTCGGCACCAGCTTCCTCGCCAGCGTGGCGCGCGATCCGGGAGCCATCGCCATCGTGGACGGCGACCTGCGCCTCACCTATCGCGACTGGCTCGGCAAGATCGGAGCCGTGGTCGCCGCCTTCGACCGATTGGGGCTGAAGCCGGGTGACCATCTGGTGAGCGTGCTGCAGAACCGCTTCGAGGCGGCGACCCTGCACTGGGCCTGCCAGTTCGCCGGCATCGTCATCACCCCCATCAACTGGCGCAGCAAGGCCGACGAGATCGATTTCGCGCTGGAGAATGCCGAGGCGAAGGCGCTGGTGTTCGAGGAGGTCTCCGCCGAGGCCGTCAAGGGCGCGACGCGCGCCTCCAGCCTCCTCACCATCGCCGTGGGCACCAGCCTGGAAGGCGCCGTGCC
>JAYSCE010000010.1:0-9589 GCA_041915035.1 Xanthobacter sp. | reverse complement strand
CGAGGCCGCGCCGGAGCCCATGCCGCGGGCCGGTGCGGACGCCTGGTCCATCATGCTCTACACCTCTGGCACCACCTCGCGCCCCAAGGGCGTGCCGCGCCGCCATCGGGCGGAGCGGGCGGCGGGCATCGCCCATGTGGCGCAGAACCTTTATCGGCGGGGCGAGGTGACGCTGGGCGTCATGCCCCTCTACCACACCATGGGGGTGCGCTCGCTCATTGCCATGTCGGTGATCGGGGGCACCTTCGTCTGCCTGCCGCGCTACGACACGAAGAGCGCGCTGGCGCTGATCGAACGGGAGCGCGTCACCAACCTCTATCTGGTGCCGACCCTCTACCACGACCTCGTGCACGATCCCGCCTTCGCCTCGACGGACGTGTCGAGCGTGCGCAAGCTTGGCTTCGCCGGCGCCTCCATGACCGACGGGCTCCTGAAGAAGCTCGATGCGGAGTTCAAGCCCGAGCTGTTCGTGAACCATTACGGCTCCTCGGAAATCTACACCTTCACCATCGACCAGAAGGCCATCCTGAAGCCCGGCTCGGCCGGGCGGGCGGGCATCAACCAGATGGTGCGCGTGGTGCGCCACCTCGGCCGCGGAGATTGCAGCCGAAGGCGAGGAAGGCGAGATCATCGCGCTGCTGGCGGGGGACGAATCCTTCGAGGGCTACTGGCGGCGCCCCGAGGCGGACGCGAAGTCCTTGCGCGACGGCTGGTACTTCACCGGCGACACCGGCTTCCTCGATACCGACGGCGACCTCTTTGTCACCGGCCGGGTGGACGACATGATCATCACCGGCGGCGAGAACGTGTCTCCGGTGGAGATCGAAAGCTGCCTCTCGCTGCATCCCGCCGTCTCGGAAGTGGCGGTCGTGGGTCTGCCCGACGAGAAGTGGGGCAAGATCGTCGTCGCCTTCGTCAAGCGCGCGGTGCCGGTGGAAGCGGCCGAGCTGGACGCCTGGTGCCGCACTTCCGGCCTCGCAAACTTCAAGCGCCCGCGCCGCTTCGTGTTCGTGGCCGACATCCCGAAATCCCCGGTGGGCAAGCTCCTGCGCCGCCAGCTCGTGGCCGGCGAATACGTGGCCGAGGCGGACGCCGCCCATTCCGCCGCCTGACCTTTTCTAGCGAATCCCAGATCATCCAAAAGGAAGTCCAAAATGGCTGTTGCCTACACCTTCTCCGACCCCCGCCTCGCCAAGCTGGACGGGTTCGGCGTCGAGATCGACGAAGCCAAGCATCGCGCCGACATCGTCCTGAACCGCCCGCCCTTCAACATCGTCTCCATGCCGGAGCGCGACCAGCTGCGCCTCGTGTTCGAGACGCTGGCCGAGGACGAGCGCGTGCGCGTCATTGTGGTGCGCGCCGTGGGCGAGCATTTTTCCTCCGGCGGCAACATCAAGGGCTTCATGGAAGCCTCGCCCGAGACCGTCTCCAAGCTCGCCTGGAACATCGCGGCGCCCTTCCGTGCGTCCAAGCCCGTCATCGCCGCCAACCGCGGCTTCTGCTTCGGCGTCGGCTTCGAGCTGTCGCTCGCCTGTGACTTCCGCATCGTGACCGACACCACCCAGTATGCCCTGCCCGAGCAGAAGCTCGGCCAGATCCCCGGCTCGGGCGGCTCCGCACGCCTGCAGATGATGGTGGGAATCACCCGCACCAAGGACATCGTGATGCGCTCCAAGCGCATCAGCGCGCAGCAGGCCCTCGACTGGGGCATCGCCACCGAGAAGGTGGCCGACGCGGACCTGGAAAAGGCCACGGACGCCCTCGTGGAGGAGCTCATCGCCTTCTCGCCCATGGCCCAGCGCACGGCGAAGAAGCTGCTCAACGACACCGAGGATTCCCCGCTCTCCATCGCCATCGAGCTGGAAGGCCACTGCTACAGCCGCCTACGGCAGTCGCACGACTTCAAGGAAGGCGTCGAGGCCTTCCACGAGAAGCGCAAGCCCGAATTCAAGGGCTTCTGAGCACCAAACACGCCCCTCAGGGGCCGGGAGGAAACAAAAATGTCCGCTCAAGACGCACCCGTCGCCCCCACCGCCATCGCGGTGGGGAGTCGCCAGCGCAACAGCGCGATCATCGCGTCCGTTCTCGGCTGGTCGCTCGATCTGTTCGACCTGTTCATCCTGCTCTATGTGGCGCCGGTGGTGGGGCAGTTGTTCTTCCCCTCCACCCATCCCACCTGGTCGCTGGCGGCAGTCTATGCCTCGTTCGCGGTGACCCTGCTGATGCGGCCCATCGGCTCGGCCCTGTTCGGCCATTATGCCGACGTGCACGGCCGCAAGGGCGCCATGCTGGTGGCGATCACCGGCGTCGGCCTCTCCACCGCCGCCTTCGGCCTCTTGCCGACCATCCATCAGGTGGGCGCCATCGCCCCCGTCATCTTCCTGCTGCTGCGCCTCGTGCAGGGCGTATTCGTGGGCGGCGTTGTGGCCTCCACCCACACCATCGGCACGGAATCGGTGCCGCCGAACTGGCGCGGCTTCATGTCCGGCCTCGTGGGCGGCGGCGGCGCGGGCATCGGTGCGCTCCTCGCCTCCATCGTTTTCCTCGTCACCTCCACCCTGTTCCCGGGCGATGCCTTCGCCGAGACCGGCTGGCGGGTGATGTTCTTCTCCGGCCTGCTCTCGTCCTTCCTTGGCTGGTTCATCTTCCGGAACCTTGAGGAATCTCCCTACTGGAAGGAGATGCAGAAGCAGAAGGCGGCGAAGAAGGCGCAGGGCGTCGTTGCCCAGACGCCCCTCAAGGCACTGTTCGCCGGCGGCTACCGCAACGTGCTGCTGGTAAACCTTCTCATCACCATCGGCGGCGGCGCGGGCTATTACCTCACCTCCGGCTACATGCCGACCTTCCTGAAGCTCATCAACCAGCTGCCGAACCAGACCTCGTCCTACATCCTGATGGCCTGCTCGGTGTCCGCCCTCATCTCGGCGGTGCTAGTGGGTGCGCTCAGCGACATCATCGGCCGCAAGAAGACCTTCCTGCTGGTGGGCATGGCCGCTATCATCCTGCTGCCGACCTTCTATCTCGGCATGGCGAAGGCGACCGACCTCTCCACAATCGTGCTCTATGCGCTGGGCATCGCCTTCATGGGCAATGCGGGCTACGCGCCGGTGCTGATCTTCCTCAACGAGCGCTTCCCCACCGCCATGCGCGCCTCGGGAACGGGCCTGTCGTGGAACATCGGCTTCGCCATCGGCGGCATGATGCCCACCTTCGTCTCGCTGGCGAGCCCTACGCCCGCGGACCTGCCGCTGTCGCTGGCGGCGTGTTCGTGCTCTACCTCATCGGCACGCTCATCATCCCGGAAACCAAAGGCAATTTCCGCTAGAGCACGCGCCGATCTGATTGCACCGCAATCAGATCGGGTCACGCGTTCTCTTCTTAGAGTTAGAGGGCGATTCACCGATCAAGTTGATTCAACTTGATCGGATCGCGCTCTAGGCTGGGCAACCCTCAAACGCGCGAGTCGCGCCGAAAAGGCGCGGCCTCGCACCCCGGCAGGACCGGGCAAGACCACACACGGGCAGGACCATGGCGAACACGAAGACCTTGCGCTCCGGCGGCGAAATCCTGGTGGACGCGCTAAAGATCCATGGCGTCGAACGCGTCTTCTGCGTGCCCGGCGAGAGCTTCCTCGCCGCCATCGACGCGCTCGGTGGAGCCGACCGCGCCATCCAGACCATCGTCACCCGCCACGAGGCCGGCGCGGCCAACATGGCGGAGGCCTACGGCAAGCTCACCGCGAAGCCCGGCATCTGCTTCGTCACGCGCGGACCGGGCGCCAGCCACGCCGCCATCGGCGTCCACACCGCCGCGCAGGATTCCACGCCGATGATCCTGTTCATCGGCCAGGTGGGCTCGCACATGCGCCAGCGCGAGGCGTGGCAGGAGGTCGACTATCCCGCCATGTTCGGCGGCATGGCCAAGTGGGTGGTGGAGATCGACCGCCCCGAGCGTATCCCGGAACTGGTCTCCCGCGCCTTCCACGTGGCGACTTCCGGCCGCCCCGGCCCGGTGGTGGTGGCGCTGCCCGAAGACGTGCTGGCGGACACATGTGAAACGGCGGATGCCGAAGCCTACCGGCGCGTCGCCGCCCATCCCGGCGCCGAGGACATGGCGCGACTTGCAGCGATGATCGGCGAGAGCGCGCGGCCCCTCGTTCTGGTGGGCGGCGGCGGCTGGACCAAGACCGCCTGCCGTGACTTCGCGCATTTCGTGGAGGCGTTCGACCTGCCGGTGGCAGCGGGCTTCCGACGGCAGGACATCCTCGACAACAACCACCCCAACTATATCGGCCACGCCGGCCTCGGCCCGAGCCCGAAGCTCGTCGCCCGCATCCGCAACGCCGATCTCATCATCGCCGTGGGCGGACGCCTCGGGGAGACGACCACCAACGGCTACACCCTGTTCGACGTGCCGCGCCCGGCGCAGCGTTTCGTGCATGTGCATGCCGACCCGAACGAGCTCGGCCGGGTCTATCAGGCGGACCTGCCCATCAATGCGGGCATGCCCGAATTCGCCGCCGCCGCCGCCGGCTTGAAACCCAAGGGCCCGGCCGGCTGGCGCGCCCGCATGCCCTGGAGCGACGAGGTCAAGGCCGCGCGCGCCGCCTTTGAGGCCGACCAGACCCCCGGCACCATGCCCGGCCGGCTCGATCTCGGCGCGGTCATGACGCATCTGCGCGACGTGCTGCCGAAGAATGCCATCCTGACCAACGGCGCCGGCAACTACGCCATCTGGGTGCACAAGTTCCACCGTTATGGCGGCTTCCGCACCCAGCTCGCGCCCACCTCCGGCGCCATGGGCTACGGCCTGCCGGCAGCCATCTCGGCCAAGCTCCACGATCCGTCGCGCGAGGTGATCTGCTTCGCCGGCGACGGCTGCTTCCTCATGAGCGGGCAGGAACTCGCCACCGCCTGCCAGTACAAGGCGGGCGCGGTCGTGCTCGTCGTCAACAACAACATGTACGGCTCCATCCGCGCCCATCAGGAGCGCGAGTATCCCGGCCGCGTGTACGCCACGACCTTGGAAAACCCGGACTTTCCCGCGCTCGCCCATGCCTACGGCGCGTTCGGCGAGAAGGTGGAGGAGACGGCGGCCTTCGCCGACGCCTTCGCCCGCGCCCGGGCCTTCGCCGCGGAGCACCAGAAGCCGGCACTGCTCGAACTCGTCATCGACCCCGAGGCCATCACCCCCTCGACCACACTGACCGCCCTTCGCGAGGCGGCGCTGAAGGCCGGACACGGCTGAAGACAAAAAACGCCGTCGTGAACGGCCGGGAGGACACATGAACGCCATCGCCCCGCTCGCCGCCCTGAACCTCATCGACGGCGCCTGGCGAGGCGCGCTCTCGGGAGAGACCGCGCCAAGCCTCGATCCCGCCACCGGCGCGGTGCTGGGCCATTTCCCGGCGAGCGGGGCGGCCGACGCCGAGGTGGCCATCGCCGCCGCACGGCGAGCCTTCGAGCAGCCGGAATGGTCGCAAGCCCCGCGCCTGCGGCAGATGGTGATGCTGCGCTGGGCCGACGCCATGGAGAACAAGGCGGACGACCTCGCCCGCCTGCTCACCGCCGAGAACGGCAAGCCGCTCGCCCAGTCGCGCGGCGAGATCGCCGGCTCCATCTCGGAAATCCGCTATTATGCGGGCATAACGCGCTACATCCCCGGCCATGTGTTCGAGGTGGAGCCCGGCGCCTTCTCCACCCTGCTGAAGGAGCCGGCGGGGGTCGCCGGCCTCATCATTCCGTGGAACGCGCCGGCGGTGCTGCTCATCCGTGCGCTGACGCCAGCGCTGGCCGCCGGCTGTACGGCTGTGGTGAAGCCCGCCGCCCAGACCGCCCTCGTCACCGCCGAGATCCTGCGCACGCTGGCCGAGGTGGAGGGCCTGCCGCGCGGCGTGCTCAACCTCGTCACAGAAACGGGACACGACGTGGCGCGCACATTGGTGGCATCACCGGATGTGGACGTCATCTCCTTCACCGGCTCCAACGCCACCGGGGCGCGCATCATGGCGGACGCCGCCCCCACCATGAAGAAGCTGTCGCTGGAGCTGGGGGGCAAGTCCTGCTGCCTCGTCTTCGAGGATGCGGATGTGGAGGCCGTGGCGCCGAAGCTTGCGGCGGCGGCCACCATCATCGCCGGCCAGCAATGCACGGCGGCCCGGCGCATCCTCGTCCACGAAAGCCGCTTCGACGCCATGAAGGCGGCGCTGAAGGGAGCTCTCGCTGGCCTCAGGATTGCCCCCGGCGCGGCCGAAGGGAGCCAGATGGGTCCGCTCATCGACGAAGCCTCCCGCGCGCAGGTGGAGCGCAAGACGGAAGAGGCCATGGCGCTCGCCGACGAGGTGGTGCTCGCCGGCAGCCGACCGAGCGGCGCGCTGGACAAGGGCACCTTCCTCTCCCCCACGCTGCTGGCCCACGCCGACACCGGCGCCTTCTTCGTGCAGGAGGAGATCTTTGGCCCGCTGGTCGTCATTGAGCGCTTCACCGACGAGAAGGATGCGGTGAAGCGTGCCAACCACACGGACTACGGCCTCTCCGCCAGCGTGTGGACGCGCGACGGCGCGCGGGCCATGCGGGTGGCGCGGGCGCTGCGCAACGGCACGGTGTGGATCAACGACCACAACAAGCTGTTCGCGGAAGCCGAGACCGGCGGCTATCGCCGCAGCGGCCTCGGCCGGCTTCACGGCTATGATGCGCTGATCGACTTCATGGAGATCAAGCACATCTACCAGGAGGCCGGGGTGGTCTGATGCCCGCCCGCGCCCCTCTCTCCGACGTGCCCTTTTTCGACACGGTGATCGTCGGCGGCGGCTCCGCCGGCTGCGTCATGGCGAACCGGCTCTCGGCCGATCCCGCCCACCGCGTCCTGCTGATCGAGGCAGGGGAGGACACCCCGCCGGGGGCTGTTCCGGATGCCATTTCCGACAGCTATCCCATGGGCCTGTTCCAGGGCGACCGCTTCGTCTGGCCCGGCCTCTCCGCCTTCATCGCCCACCGGCCGGACGGATCGCGCGGGTCACGGGCATACGAGCAGGGGCGCGTCATGGGCGGCGGCTCCAGCATCAACGTCCAGTCCGCCAACCGCGGCCTGCCGCGCGACTACGACGAATGGGCCGCCCTTGGCGCCGCCGGCTGGGGCTGGGACGATGTGCTGCCGTTCTTCATCAAGCTGGAACGCGATCTCGACTGCGGCGGACCAATGCACGGCAAGGATGGGCCTATCCCCATCCGCCGCATCCTGCCGCCCGGATGGCCGCCCTTCGCCGAGGCCGCGACGTCGGCCTTCGCGGCAAGCGGTCTGCCGCGCAGGCTGGACCAGAACGGCGAGTTCGAGGACGGGGTCTTCCCGCCCGCCTTCAACAACGAGCACGATCGTCGCGTCTCCGCCGCAGTCGGCTATCTGGATGCCGCCACCCGCGTGCGGCCCAACCTCGCCATCTGGCCGCGCACGCGTCTCCTCCGCTTCAGGATGGACGGCGCCCGGGCCGCGGGCGTCGAGGTGGAGCGGGACGGCGCGGTGATGGAAGTCGCCGCCGGCCGCATCGTGGTGACGGCGGGAGCGCTGCAGACGCCGGCCATCCTCATGCGCGCCGGCATCGGAGACGGGGTGGCGCTGGCGTCGCTGGGCATTCCCGTGGTCGTCCACCGTCCCGGCGTGGGGCGCAATCTGCGCGACCATCCCACCCTCACATTCTGCCAGTATCTGCCCGAGCGGCTGCGCCTGCCCATGTCTTATCGCCGGGCGAGTTTCGCCGCCCTGCGGTTTTCCTCCGGTGTGGAAGAGGGGGAAGCCTCGGACCTCTACGCCACCGCCTCCGCGCGGGCGGGCTGGCACGGGCTCGGCCGGCGGCTGGGGCTCTATTTCCTGTGGTGCAACCGGCCGAAGTCCAGCGGGTCCGTGCGGCTCGTCTCAAGCGATCCCCGCGCCTATCCCGAGGCCGACCTCAACCTTCTCGATCATCCCTCCGACCTCGCACGGATGAAGGCGGGGGTGCGCACGCTCTTCTCCCTTCTTGTCTGCGAGGCGCTGAATCCGGACGGGGGCGACGTCTTTCCCGCCGCCTTCTCGCCCTTCGTGAAGCGCCTCAGCCGCGTCTCTCGCACCAATGCGCTCGTCGCCGAGGTGCTGGGCGCACTCCTCGATGTGCCGGCGGGGCTGCGGCAGATGGCGTTGAAGCGCTTCATGTCCGGCGGTGTCTCCCTGGCGGAGATCGTCGCGGATGAGGCGCGGCTGGAGGCGTTCGTTCGAGGCAGCGTGTTCGGCGTCTGGCACGCCAGCGGCACCTGCCGCCTCGGTGCGCCAGACGATCCCGGGGCGGTCCTCGACCCTACTGGCAAGGTGATCGGCAGCGAAAACCTCTATGTGGCGGATGCCTCCGCCATGCCGCGCCTGCCCACGGCGAATACCAACATCCCCGTGCTGATGATCGCCGAGAAGATCGCCGCCGGCCTCGCCCGCGCCTGATGCGGCGCGGGCAGCGGCGAGGCCTCAGGCCTTGGACTTGAGGTAGGTGACCATGCCGATCACGTCCTCGGCCACCAGCCGGCCGATGGGGCCGCTTGAATAGACGGCGTTCACCACGCGGCCCTCCGGGTCCAGCAGGAAACCCGTGGTCTGCAAGTAATGCGGCTCCGCATTGGTGTAGGCGCCGAGCGCTGTGGCGACGGCGTCCGCATTTGCGCTATGGCCGACGGGGAAGGACAGGTGGTGCCGGGCGATGGTGCCGGCGCTCGTTGCCTCGTCGTCCACCGAGAAGGCCACCACCTTAATACCCGTCGCGGCCAGCTTCTCGGCTGCACGCTGGAAGCCGGCGAGCTGGGCCTGGCAATAGGGGCACCAGGCGCCGCGATAGACCAGCACCACACCATAGGAGCCGGCGAGGGCTCCCGGCAGCGCGATGGTGCCGCCACCGACGGCGGGGACGGTGAGGGCGGGAAATGTGGCGCCATTCTGCAAACGCGACATGGACAGCTCCTTGAACTGGACTTGTCGGTCCAAGGCGCCAGAGCGAAATTGGACTGTCAAGTCCAGTTTTGTTAGGCTTGGACCATGTCGAAGACGCCGACGCCCCCACCTGCCCTCACGCGCCGCGGCGCCGCCACCCGCGCCCGCATCATCGAGACGGCGGCGGACCTCATCCACGCCCACGGCGCCGAGCGCACCAGCCTCGACGACGTGATGGAGGCGGGCGGCTTCAGCAAGTCGCAGCTCTACCATTACTTCTCCGACAAGAATGCGCTGGTCCTGGAGGTGATCCGCTTCCAGACGGAGCGCGTGCTTGCGGCCCAGGACCCGCACCTCGGCGCGCTCGATTCCCTCTATGCCCTCAGGCGCTGGCGCGACGCGCTGCTGGCGATCAATGCGGCGGGCGGCACCGCCGGCTGTCCGCTGGGGTCACTGGCGAGCGAAGTGTCCAACGATTTCGAGACCGCCCGGCTCGATTGCGCCGCCGGGTTCGAGAAGTGGAGCGCCCTCCTGGAGCTGGGCTTCGCCCGGATGCAGGCGCGCGGCGAACTTGGACCATCGGCCGATCCGCACACCCTCGGCATCGCTGTGCTCAGCGCCGTTCAGGGCGGGCTGCTGCTCGCCA
>JAYSCE010000009.1:9923-23275 GCA_041915035.1 Xanthobacter sp. | reverse complement strand
GGCCAGACGGGCATCGGTAAAGCCCATCATCTTCAGCTTGCGCAGGCCGGCCTCGTCGGTGGGCAGGCCGTTTTTGCGGACCTCGGCCTCGGCCTCGACGATTTCGCGGATGCGGGCCAGGAACCACGGGTCGAACCGGGTGACCTGTTCGATCTCGTCATCGGACAGGCCTTCGCGCATCGCCTGCGCCGCCAGCCGCAGCCGGTCGGGGGTCTGCGGCACCAGCGCCTTGATCACCGCCGCCTTGTCGGGCGCGCCGGGGATCGCGATTTCGTCAAAGCCGGTCAGGCCGGTTTCCATCGAGGCCAGCGCCTTTTGCACCGATTCATGGAAGGTGCGGCCGATCGCCATCGCCTCGCCCACCGATTTCATCGCGGTGGTGAGCTCGGGCTTCGATCCGGGGAATTTCTCGAACGCAAAGCGCGGGATCTTGGTCACGACATAGTCGATGGTCGGCTCGAACGAGGCGGGCGTGACCTTGGTGATGTCGTTGTCCAGCTCGTCCAGCGTATAGCCGACCGCCAGCTTGGCCGCGACCTTGGCGATGGGAAAGCCAGTGGCCTTCGACGCCAGCGCCGAGGAGCGCGACACGCGCGGGTTCATCTCGATGACGATGAGCCGGCCGTCCTCGGGGTTCACCGCGAACTGCACGTTGGAGCCGCCGGTCTCCACCCCGATCTCGCGCAGCACCGCAAGCGATGCGTCGCGCATGATCTGGTATTCCTTGTCGGTGAGCGTCAGCGCCGGCGCCACCGTGATGGAATCGCCGGTGTGGACGCCCATCGGGTCGATGTTCTCGATGGAGCAGATGATGATGCAATTGTCCGCCTTGTCGCGGACAACCTCCATCTCATACTCCTTCCAGCCCAGCACGCTTTCCTCCACCAGCACCTCGTTGGTGGGGGAGGCATCGATGCCGCGCTCGATGATCTCGATGAACTCGGCCTTGTTGTAGGCGATACCGCCGCCGGTGCCGCCCATGGTGAAGGACGGGCGGATGATGGCGGGCAGGCCCACCTCGTCCAGCGCCTCGAGCGCCTGGGGCAGGGTCTTGATCTGGCGGGACTTGGGCGTCGAGAGGCCGATCTTGGTCATGGCCTCGCGGAACAGCTCGCGATCCTCGGCCTTGTCGATGGCCTCGGCGGTGGCGCCGATCATCTCGACGTCATACTTTTCCAGCGTACCCATCTTCTTGAGCGACAGCGCGCAGTTGAGCGCGGTCTGGCCGCCCATGGTGGGCAAAAGGGCGAAGCCCTTGGAGCGGTCGCCGCGCTCCTTCTCGATGATCTTGGTGACGATCTCGGCGGTGATGGGCTCGATATAGGTCGCGTCCGCCATGTCCGGGTCGGTCATGATGGTCGCGGGATTCGAGTTCACGAGGACGACCCGGTATCCCTCCTCCTTGAGCGCCTTGACCGCCTGCGTTCCGGAATAGTCGAATTCGCAGGCCTGGCCGATCACGATGGGACCGGCGCCGATGATGAGGATGGTTTCGATATCGGTGCGTTTCGGCATATCCGTCTTTGAGCCCTCGACCGCCGCCACCCGCGCCGCTCAGCCGGCGAGGACAACGGGATCCGTTTCCATCAGGAGCCGCCCCGTCGCGTGCCCGCCCCTTCCTAGCGCCCGCCGGGCGCAAAAAAAGGGCCGCGGGTCACGCGCCCCAGAAAGGTACGAGCTTGGCCGGGGCCTGCTCCCAGACTTGCGCGCGGGCGGGAGGCAGCGCGGATGTCACACCTCACGGATGTCACACCTGCGCAATTTCCCGGGCCCTTGGCGCTGATGGGCTTCCTTAGACCATAATTTGCGGCGACGGAAGCCATGTCACCGAGATGACGCCGCGCCGGGAATACACATCCCCGCGGGGTGTCCGGCGCCCGCCCCGCGCCGCCTCGGCCTTGAGGATTCGGATAAGCTTTCCTGCCGGAGACGCCTGTGCTGCCGCCTTCCCTCGCCCGGACGGTCAATGAATACCGCGCGCGCCATGGCGACCTGATCGGCCAGTTCGCCCGATTCGTCGGCGTCGGTCTCACCGCCGCCTTCGCCCATTTCTCTACCCTCGCCATTCTGGTGGAGATGGATGCCGTCGGCCCCGTGCTCGGCTCGGCGGTGGGCTTCGTCGTGGGCGGTATCGTGTCCTACGTCCTCAACCGCCGCTTCACCTTCGACGCCACGCGCTCCCATGCCGGGGCGGTGCCGCGCTTCATCGTGGTGGCGGGGGTGGCCTTCGTGCTGAACGAAATCCTGATGTGGCTGTTCGTGGACAAGGCAGGGCTGTTTTATCTGCTCGCCCAGTTCCTCACCACCGGCATTACCATGATGTGGACCTTCACCGGCTACCGCGTCTGGGCCTTCGCCCACCGCAGCGCGGTACGCGGCTGAAGGGGCCGGCTGGCGACCCTTATTTCCGGTAGATGCGCCCGACCACCAGTTCGTCGATCTCCAGTCGGCGGATGCGGGCACGGCCGATGGCAAGGCGGCCAATGGCGACGGCCCCCACCGCGAGCGCGCCGAAGGCCAGCGCGCCGATGGCGATGGCGCCGATGGAGCCTGCCCCCATGGACCCTGCCCCCACCGCCCCGGCACCCACCGCTGCTTTCCGGATGCGCAGCTTGCGGGCGGGTGGGGCGGCGGCGGGAGCGTCATCCTGCACATCGGCGGTCATCGCAATTCCTCGGGTCGCATAGCCTCGGATCGATTATCGTGCATCCAACGTCTCGGGTCACGGCACCAGGCTGTGGGCGTCCCAGTCCTGCCGCGGCACCTCGGACCCCAGTGAGTAGCTGAACGCGACGATATCCATGCCGTCCGGACTGGTCTTGCAGCGGTACGAGAGGTGATACCAGTGCTGGCGGCTGCGGATGGCGGCACCGGGGGCGGAGATGGCGGCGTCGCCGTGCCGGAAATCGCCGAGCTTGGGATCGGCGAAGGCGTAGGCCACCACCTCCTCCGGCCGCATGTCCTTGTGTTCACGCCCCACCTCGCCCATGGCGCGGGCGTTGCAGCGCTGCTCGATGCGGGTGCCGGGGTCCACATGAAGCATCATGTCGTCGTGCCGGCTGGGGCCGGCGAATGCCGGCGTGATGGGGGCGGCAGCGGCCAGGAGCAGGGGCAGAAGGAACGGGCGCAGAACGGGGCGAATCACGGCGGGGCATCTCCGCGAATGGGGAAGCGGCCGCCATAGGCCGAATCTGTGGCCACGATGGGACGAGATGGTGGCGCGGTAGGGAGCGGAGGCCTCGCTCCTCGCGGGGCGGACGTGTTATGGTGCGCACGATACAGCTTCGGCTGCGGGCGCGCGCAGGGTGAACGGCCGGAAACGGCAGAGCAGACGGATTTTCGCGATGACGGGGGACGAACGGCCGATGATCCTCGCCCTTCAGGGCGGCGACCGGGAAGCGATCCAGTCCTTGCTGGCGGAGGCGGCGCGGCGCCTTGCCGCGCAGGGGGTGCGCGTGCTCGGCGTGGTGGAGCACCTCACCCCCGGCTGCGCCCACGAGGACGTGCTGCTGCTCGATCTCGTCTCCGGCGAGACCAATCGCCTGCATCAGGATCTCGGCCCCGGCGCGGCCGGGTGCAGCCTCGATCCGGCGGGCCTTGCCGCCGCCTCGGCCGGGGTGGAGCGAGCTATCGCCGATCGCCTCGCCGAGGGCGGCGACCTGTCCGACACGGTGGTGGTGCTCTCCAAGTTCGGCCGGCAGGAGGCCGAGGGCCGCGGCCTCACCGCAGCCTTCCATGCCGCGGTGGCGGCCGAGCTTTCCGTCATCACCTCGGTCTCGCCCAGCATCACCGCCGAATGGGCGGGCTTTGCCGGCGACCTCGCCGAACTGCGGCCGGCGGTGCTGGCCTCCATCGATGCGTGGTGGAACGCGGCCGTGCCTGAGCCGGCGGAATAATCAATTCCCGATATCGTCGAGGCTGCGCCCGCGCGTCTCGATGCGGTAGTGCCACGTCACCACCGCGCCCAGTAGCGAGGCGCCGATCAGCATAAGCAGCAGCGTGCGGGTGCCGAAGTCCGCGAGCAGGATCGGGAACAGGAAGGCGGTGAGCACCGCCCCGATCTTGGCGAAGGCGGCGGCGAAGCCCGCGCCCATGCCGCGGATGCGGGTGGGGAAGACCTCGCCCGCGATCAGGTAGGTCTGCGCGTTGGGGCCAAGATTGGTCATGAAGTTGAACAGCATGAAGCCGATGACCACCATCGTGACGGCGCGGTCGCCGCTGTAATAGGTGGAGAGCGCGGCCACCAGCAGCCCCGCCGCGCAGCCGACAAAGCCGGCGATCTGCAGCGGGATGCGGCCGATGCGGTCGGACAGCGCCACCGCCACGGCGATGCCGACGAGGAGCAGCAGGTCGATGAGCGCCGCCCCCTCCGAGGCGAGCAGGTCCGCAGAAACCAGATCGCTCAGGTTGCGGCCGACATCGGCCTGATGACCGAAGGCGGCGGCGAGGATGGTCGGGGTGAAGATGCCGATGCCGTAGGTGGACAGGTCCTGCAGGAACCACGGCACGGCGGCGAGGATGGTGGCGCGCCGGTTGTGCGGCGTCTTGAAGAGCGCGGCCGGAGTGCGCTCGTGATCGTGGGCTGCGGCGCCGGCATGGCCATGGTGGCGATGGGTCAGCTCGATGGATTTCGGATATTGCGGCGAGCGGGCAAGCAGGCGCTGCGCCGCCTTCTGGGCTTCCTCGACCCGGCCGTGGGCCAGCAGCCAGCTCGCGCTTTCCGGCACGAACAGCCGGGCCACCGCGACCGCCACAGCCGGCAGGATGGCCGCCGCATACATGAGGCGCCAGGCGGAGACCTCCTCCATATTGGACAGCACCAGGTAGCCGAGCAGCGTGCCGGTGAGCGCGCCGACCGCCTGGAAGCCGAAGGCGCTGAGCACGAGGCGCCCGCGCGCCAGGGACGGGATGCTCTCGGAGATCACGAGATGGGCGGTGGGATAATCGCAGCCGAGCGCGATGCCGATGCCGAACAGGAACACCACGGTCCAGACGAAGGAGGGACTGACCGCCAGTAGCGCGAGGAAGATGATGAAGATCACCATCTCGGACACGAACATCAGCTTGCGGCCGAACTGGTCGGCAAGGCCGCCGAGCAGCAGCGCGCCCACCAGGATGCCGGCGAGGCTCGCCGCCCCCACGAGGCCGTGCTGGAAGGCATTCATGCCGAACTCGCGGGCCATGAGGGGCAGCGTCACGCCCGTCATGAACACCACTAGCCCCTCGAAGAACTTGCCCGCCGCGGCCAGCCACCAGATGCGCCACTGCATGGCGGTCATGGGGGTCGCGGCCACCCGCGTGCCGTCCCGCCAGACGGGCGTTTCATCGATATAGTCCTGCACCGAGCGCTTGTGGTCGAGCCCGCGCAGGTCCCGCATCTCGTTCATCGACGTCTCCCCCGGCAACAGCGTGACAGAAAGCGGACGACGCGTGAATTGCCGATGACGGCCGCGGGGCCGGCTACCGCCCCGGGGGCTGGCGGGCGGAAAAGGGACCGGCTAAGAAAGACCTTCACCGGCGTGCTGCCCGGCCGTTCGCGGCCTCTCAGCGCAAGGCGCGCCCCCTCCCGTCCGGCGCCGCAGGTTCCCATGGTCTTTTCCCGCGTCTCTGCCCTGCCCCTCGCGGCCCTCTGCCTCGCCCTCGCCGCCTGCCAGGGCAATCCGGACAGCTGGGGCACCGGCGTGGTGAAGCAGACCGACGCCTTCGGCGACTATTCGGAGACGGTGGTCTCCATCCCCAAGCCCACCGCCGGGCCGCGGCAGTTCGAGTGCACGGGTCCCTTCGCGCCCAATACCACCGCCACCAACATCGCCGCCGACTTCGGACAGGCGAACGTCATCACCGGCAACATCATGTCGCCGGACGGCAGCACCGCGCCGGGCATCATCCTTTTGCCCAACGATCCCGCCCTGAGCCTGGAGATCGCCTGGAAGGACCCGGCCAACATGGCCGCGCCGCGCCGCGTCGCCTTTACGGAAAGCTCGGCCTGGACCGTGAACGGCATCGGCATCGGGACCAGCCTCGCCGACCTCGAGCGGGCCAACGGCAAGCCGTTCCGCATCCAGGGCTTCGGCGGCAATGCCGGCGGCGTGGTGGCGGACTGGCGGGGCGGACGGCTCGGCAACCTGGGCGGCGGCTGCGTGCTCGGGGTGCAGCTTGCGCTTTCGGCCACCGCATCCGACAGCGCGCAGGCGCGCATCTCCGGCCCCAAGGTCTATACCTCGAACGATGCCGGCATCCGCGCCGCCAACCCGAGCGTGGGCGTGTTCTGGGTCAACTACCGCTAGGGAAATGGGCGCCGGCCGTTGCGATTTGCGAAACCAGCGCCGCCATTAAGATTAACCGCCTCTAAATCCCGCCAAGCTTGCGCCGTCGCCTTTTCAAGGGGCGCGCCGGTTGTAGAGTTCCCCTGCGCGTCGCGGACCCCACCGCCCGCGGGAGACACTTCCAATGAAACGCCTGATCCTAGGAGCACTGCTGGGGGCCGTCTGCTCCGTCAGCGGGGCCTTCGCACAGGGGGCGCCCGCCAACGCCCCGATGGCCGGCGGACCCGCCGGCGGCATGAGTGGCCCGCCCGTCAACATCGAAGAGCTGAAGGGCGTCCAGTGGCTGTTCGTGCAGGTGGCGGATTCCATCTCCGTCACCGATAAGACCATCACGCTGAAGGGCGTCGCGCCGCAGGTCATCATGTTCGCCGACCGTCCCGAGCGGATCACCGGCGACGCCTCCACGGCGACCTTCATCAAGATCTGGAACGAGGGCAAGGACAGCTTCCAGAAGGACCCGCCCAACGCCACCCTCTCGGTGACGGTGGACGGCCAGCCCAACCTGTCGGTGGTCGAGCTTTCCAACCCGGTGCTCACCGGCGATACGCTGACCTACGACTACAAGCTGCTCAGCGAGGACAAGCCCCTCGCCGGCACCAACGCGAGCCTGTTCATCGACTGGTGGCACTATCACCGCTGGTGGGGCCCCGGACCCGGCCGCTGGGGTGGCGGCGGCTGCTGGCGCGGCCCGTACGGCGGCCTGCACTGCCGCTGGTGAGTTCACGTCCGAACCTGTAACGCGCGCCCCGCCGGGAACCTACGGCGGGGCGTTCGCGTTTGAGGTGGGCTCCGCCATGATGGCGCCGTGTTGATGGTGCCGTTTCCCCAGCGTGTGGTACGACTTCGCGGCCACCGGCCGTCGCTTCTCGCAACCGTGAGAGACACCATGATCCGCCCCACCCTGCGCCCGCTGACTCTCGCGCTGACCTTCGCCGCGGGCCTTGCCACGGCCGGGCTCGTCCAGTCGGCCTTCGCCGACCAGCCCAACATGCAGCGCGCGCTGGAAGCGCTGCGCACCGCCCGCGCCTTCCTGCAGCAGGCCGAGCCCAACAAGGGTGGCCATCGCGAGCGCGCCATCGACCTCGTGGACCGGGCCATCGGCGAGACCGAGGCCGGCATCCAGTTTGCGCGCTGACCGCGTCGCCGTCCTGCTTTCGGAAAGTCCCTGATGGCCGATTGGATTTCGTTCTGGAACGGTAGTCACGCGATCTATGTGAATGACCGGCACAAGGCGGTGCATTACGCCGCCGTCGCCGCGGATCTGGTCGGCTTCCTGCCGGGGCCGCATGCCCGGGTGCTGGACTTCGGCTGCGGCGACGCCCTCGCCTCGGCTGAGTTGGCGTTGCGCTGCGACCATCTCGTGCTTACCGATGCCGCGCCTGAAGTCCGCCGCCGCCTGAAGGGGCGCTTCGTCGCCGCCCCCAGCATCGACGTGCTGGCCCCCGAGGAGGTCTCGGCCCTGCCGGATGGCAGCTTCGATCTCATCATCTGCAATTCGGTGGCGCAGTATCTCTCCCGCGAGCAGCTCGCCGGCTTCGCCCGGGAATGGCGGCGGCTGCTGGCGCCGGGCGGGCAGTTGCTCGTCGCTGACGTCATCCCGCCCCACGTGAGCGCGCTGGCCGATGCCGAGGCGCTGCTCAGGCTCGCCGTGCGGGAGAAGTTCTTTCTGGCGGCGGTGGCCGGCCTCGCCCGCACCGCCGTCTCGCCCTACCGCAAGCTGCGCTCCCAGCTCGGCCTCACCACCTACGAGGAGGCCGATATGCTGGAACTGATCGAGGACGCCGGCCTCGCGGCGCGGCGGGTCCAGCCGAACGTGGGTCACAACCAGCAGCGCATGGCCTTCATCGGCGAACGCAGGGCCTGAAGCCGGCGCGCTGGTCGCGAGGGCTGCTGCCCTAGCCCTTCCGTCTCCCGCCCTTGCGATAGCCCTTGGTGCCGGGATCGGGCCGGGGGCCGGGGCGAAAGCTGTCTTCGGAGAGAGGCACCGCACGGTCGGTGCCCGGACCCATGTCGTCCAGGGACGGCTTGTGCGCCCGACCAGTCCCCGGCCTTGGCGCATACATGGGCATTTCCGGCGGCGCATAGGGCGCCTGCCCCTCTCCCATGCCCTCCTCGTCGGACGGCGCCGCCCGACCCTTGGCGGACGATTTGCCCCGCCCCCGCGGCAGGAGGCGCCCGGCCTCCTCCTTCGGTGGCAGGTTCGCGGCCTTGCCGTACTTGCGGGCGCCCTTGAAGCCGCCGGTGCGGTCGTCCACCGCCTCCTGCCGCGCCAGAGGATCATCGGACACCGCCAGCTCGGTGGCCTCCAGCCGGCGGATCTCGTCGCGCAGGCGGGCGGCGGTCTCGAAGTCCAGGTCGGCGGCGGCGGCGCGCATGCGCTTCTCGAGGTCCGCCATGACCGCCTTGAGATTGTGCCCGAAGGCCGCCCCCTCCTCCGCGAGGCCGGCGTCCACCTGCACGTGGTCGCGCTCATAGACGGAATTGAGGATGTCCCCGATGGCCTTCTTCACGCTCTCCGGCGTGATGCCGTGCTCGGTGTTGTAGGCCACCTGCTTCTCGCGCCGGCGGGACGTCTCCGCCATGGCCCGCTCCATGGAGCCGGTGATGTGGTCCGCATAGAGCACCACCCGCCCGTCCACGTTGCGCGCGGCGCGGCCGATGGTCTGCACCAGCGAGGTCTCGGACCTGAGGAAGCCTTCCTTGTCCGCATCGAGGATGGCGACAAGCCCGCACTCGGGGATGTCGAGGCCCTCGCGCAGCAGGTTGATGCCAATGAGCACGTCGAACGCCCCGAGGCGCAGGTCGCGGATGATCTCGATGCGCTCGATGGTGTCGATGTCCGAGTGCATGTAGCGCACGCGGATGCCATTCTCATGCAGATATTCGGTGAGGTCTTCGGCCATGCGCTTGGTGAGCACGGTGACGAGGGTGCGATAGCCTTTGGCTGCCACCGCCCGCACCTCGCCGAGGAGGTCGTCCACCTGGGTGCGGGCCGGGCGCACCTCCACCGGCGGGTCGATGAGGCCCGTGGGGCGAATGACCTGCTCCACGAACACGCCGCCGGTCTGGTTCATCTCCCACGGACCGGGGGTCGCCGAGACATGCACCGTCTGGGGCCGCATGGCCTCCCATTCCTCGAAGCGGAGCGGGCGGTTGTCCATGCAGCTCGGCAGGCGGAAGCCGTATTCCGCCAGCGTCGCCTTGCGGCGGAAGTCGCCGCGATACATGGCGCCAATCTGCGGCACCGTCACATGGCTCTCGTCGATGAAGACGAGGGCGTTGTCCGGCACGTATTCAAACAAGGTGGGCGGCGGCTCGCCGGGCTTGCGGCCGGTGAGCCAGCGCGAATAGTTCTCGATGCCGGCGCAGGAGCCCGTCGCCTCCATCATCTCCAGATCGTAGCGGGTGCGCTGCTCCAGCCGCTGGGCCTCCAGCAGGCGGCCCATCTTGTACAATTCGTCGAGCCGCATCTTCAGCTCGGCCTTGATGCCGGAGATGGCCTGGATCAGCGTCGGGCGCGGGGTGACATAATGGGAGGCGGCGTAGACGCGCACGCTCTTCATGTCGCCGCTCTTCTGGCCGGTGAGCGGATCGAACTCGGCGATGCTCTCCACCTCGTCGCCGAACAGGGAGACGCGCCACGCGCGGTCCTCGTAATGGGCGGGGAAAATCTCCACGCTGTCGCCGCGCACGCGGAAGGTGCCGCGGGCGAAATCCGACTGGATGCGCTTGTATTGCAGGGCCACCAGATCGGCGAGCAGCGAGCGCTGGTCGATGCGCTCGCCCACCTTGATGTCGAAGGTCATGGCCGAATAGGTCTCGACCGAGCCGATGCCGTAGATGCACGACACCGAGGCGACGATGATCACGTCGTCCCGCTCCAGCAGCGCGCGGGTCGCCGCATGGCGCATGCGGTCGATCTGCTCGTTGATGGAGGATTCCTTCTCGATATAGGTATCCGTCCGGGGCACATAGGCCTCGGGCTGGTAATAATCGTAGTAGGAGACGAAATACTCCACCGCGTTGTCGGGGAAGAAACTCTTGAACTCCCCGTAAAGCTGCGCGGCGAGCGTCTTGTTGGGCGCCAGCACGATGGCCGGGCGCTGCAACTGCTCGATCACCTTGGCCATGGTGAAGGTCTTGCCCGAACCGGTGACGCCGAGCAGCACCTGATCGCGCTCCCCCGACTCGGCCTGCGCGCACAATTCCTTGATGGCCTGCGGCTGGTCGCCGGCGGGCTCGAAGTCGCTCTTCATGGTGAAGGCGACGCCGCCCTCGGATTTCTCCGGTCGGGGCGGACGGTGCGGCACCCAGGTCTGGCCGTTCACCTCGGGCCGTCCGGTCTCGATCAGCTTGGCCAGCGCCTGAACGGTGGCGGAGGCGCCGGCGGATTCGAAATCCACCGACAGGTCGCCCGGGTTCAGACCGAGGGACTGCGCGAGGGCTGGATCGAGCGCCTGCTGAGGCGCCGGCTCGAAATGACGCTGGGAGCGCTCACCGAGCTTTCCGGGACGGGATGCTTTGGCCATGGGGGGAATATGGGGCATGAGGGGCCGGCCCGAAAGATGCTCGGTTAAGTTGTATATGTCGCAGATAACATCCTTTTGATTGTATCGACCAATCACTCGCCCTAAGGTTGCGCTTCCACTTGGAGGGGGAGCTCAACCATGTCTTTGTCAGCCCAGGCCGGAGCCAAGATCATCACCGACGCGGTTGCGGCCGCCAACGAGCCGCAGGCCGCGACCGCCGGCGTCGGCGCCGGCGTCAGCAGCGATTTCTGCGGCCTCTGGCCCAAGGCCAAGCCGCTGCTGGAACTGGCCGCCACCGTGCTGATCCTCATTCCCGGCGCCGGCACCATCGCCGGCCCGGTCCTCAACGGCCTCATCAAGATCGGCGACCAGATCTTCGCCGAGACCTGCAAGGGCTGACCCATGCTGGATCTCGCCGAACTCAAGAACGAGATCGCCCTGCGCAAGTTCGACTGGACGCCCTCCGAGAAGCCTATCTTCTCGGTGGTGGAGTCGGGCGGCGGACAGGCCTTTCTCGGCGTGATCGTCGACCCGCAGGTGGCGATGGCCCAGCTCACGCTGGCGCGCGGCGTGGAATCCGCGGCCTTCGCGGCCCTGCCACCGGCGCCCCGCAGCATCGACTGGCGCAGCGTCCGTCAGGGCGTCAATTTCGTGACGCCCATCCGCAACCAGGGCGCGTGCGGCGCATGCGTCGCCTTCGCCACCGTGGCGGCCATCGAAAGCCGCCTGGCCATCGCCCGGGACAAGGCCGATCCAACCGACGACCTCTCCGAGGCGGCGCTTTACTTCGGCGGCGGCCGAACCTGCGCGCAGGGCTGGTGGCCGGAGGCCGCCCTTGGCTTTGCCCGCACCAACGGCCTCGGCCGCGAGAGCGACTTTCCCTATCCGGGCGAGGATTCGCCCGGACGGAACATTCCTCCGGTCGCCTGGGTCACCGGTTGGGAAAGCGCGGGAACCTCGGCGCAGCGCCGCAAGGCCCTCGCCTATCGCGGGCCGGTCATCGCCATCCTCAAGGTCTACGAGGACTTCCTCCGCTATGGGCGGGGAATCTACCGGCACGCCGGAGGCGAATATGTGGGCCTCCATGCCGTCGCCGTCGTCGGTTACGATGACGATCAGGGCGCCTGGATCATCAAGAACAGTTGGGGGACGAGCTGGGGCGAGGACGGCTTTGGCCGCATCGCCTACAATGAGTGCGCCATCGACAACGAATACGTCTTCTGGGACGCCTATGTCACAGCAGCTCCCTCGGCCGCCGAACCTGCCGCCGCAGGCCTTGTGGCTCACCAGCAAGTGACGACCTCGTCGTCGCCCTGCCCTATCCGGGCCTGAGTCCGCACTATTGGAGCGCCCGGCCGACGCCGGGCGCTACCGTTCTGTCGACCCGGCGCGTGGCGGCGCAGGGGCACGCAGCCGGCGCGGGTGGCTATCAGGAACTCGTCGTGCGCATCTCAGGCGATGTCCGCGACCTCGTGTTCGATCTCGCCGTGCCCGGGCAGGACGCCGTGATGTCGCGGGAGCTGCGGCTGACCTGAGGTCGCGGCGCTCCGTGGGGGTCTTTCCCAGCGGCAGGGTTCAAGACGGCCCGAAATGCTCTAAAGGACAGGTCTCATCGAGGACCTGCCCAGCATGCCCCCCCTGACGAACATCCTGCCCCCCCAGATCCTGCCCATCGTCATGCTCGTCGCCTCGAACGTCTTCATGACGTTCGCCTGGTACGGACACCTCAAGCACAAGTCGGCGCCGCTCGTTCTCGCCATCGTCGCGAGCTGGGGCATCGCCTTTTTCGAATATTGCCTCGCCGTGCCGGCCAACCGCTTCGGCTCGGAGGTGTATTCCACGGCCCAGCTCAAGACGATGCAGGAGGTCATCACCCTCGTCGTCTTCGCTGGCTTTTCGGTGCTTTACCTGAAGGAACCGCTGGGCTGGAACCACCTGCTCGGCTTTGCCTTCATCTCGGCCGGTGCCTTCTTCATCTTCCACAAGTTCTGACAGCACGTCGCCGGGCGGGAGGACACAGCCCCCGCCCGGCGCCGAAGCCTCGTGAGAGCACCTAACCCAGCGCGCGGCGCACCAGTGCCTCGACGGCATCCACGGGCTCTTTCAGCCAGCCATATTCGGCCGGGATCACCGCCTCGGCCAGTTGATCCGCGAAGCGCTCCACATGGCGACGCGGGTCGGCGCGGAACTGCGGCTGGGCCATGAAGAATTGCACCGAGACCGTGGAGCACGGGTGCTTGGAGGCGGCCGAGAGATAGAGCGGCACCTTCTTGGGCGGCCACCAGAATTTTCCGAAGCGCCGGTCCGCGTGATAGTGCTCGAACAGGCGCGGATAGCCGTGGTGGTTCAGCGCACGGCCGGTGACGGCATAATTGTTGGTGTAGATCACCCGCTTCAGGGGCCGCAGCTCGATCAGCGGAACGGTCTGCGATTCCTCATAGGTGGTCAGCTGCGGGCCGACCAGGATCGAGCCCCACCAGATGCCGTTCAGCGGGCG
>JAYSCE010000009.1:0-9913 GCA_041915035.1 Xanthobacter sp. | reverse complement strand
AGGCCTTCTCCAGCTCCTCGAACAGGCCGGGAGAGAGCCAGTCGTCGTCGTCCACGAAGGCGATCAGATCGTCGCTCGCGCGCTTCGTCTCGCGCAGCACCTCGTGGGGGATCACCTCGGCGCCCCGCACGGCAGCGAAGCTCGCGCGGGAGAGCTTGGCGATCTCGTCACGGAAGCTGCGGTAGTCCACCTTCAGGTTGCTGTCCCACAGCGCCATGAAATCCACGAGCAGATTCTCGTCGATATGTTTGCGGCGCAGGAAGCGGCGGGTGACGTCGTCGGTCAGGGCGAGCCAGTCGGGACTGTAGCGCACCGCGACGATGCGTTTGCCCATCGTCAACTCCGGACGGTCGTCTGCACAGGGCGGCGCCGTTTCCGGCACCGGGGCGGCGGGCCGCCAGCCGCCGCGGGCCGTCTTATCAAGCTGAGGCGAGACGCGCCAGTTCGGCGGCCATGGCGTTGTGCCGCGCCACCACGGCGCCGAGGTCGACGGTGAGGAGGCGGCCGTCGCGCACCACCACCCGCCCGTTGATGACGCTGAGGGAAACGTCCTGCGGCTGGCAGAAGATGAGCGCCGCCACCGGATCGTGCAGCGCCCCCGCATAGGCGAGGCGCGACATGTCAAAGGCGACGAAATCCGCCGCCATCCCCGGCGCCAGTGCGCCGATGTCGTCCCGGCACAGCACCCGCGCGCCGCCCAGCGTCGCCATCTCCAGCGCCGTGCGCGCGCTCATGGCGTCGGGACCGGAGGCGACGCGCTGCAGCAGCATGGCCTGCCGCGCCTCGCCCAGCATGTGGCCGCTGTCGTTGGAGGCGGAGCCGTCCACCCCGAGCCCCACGCGGATGCCCTCGGCGAGGAAGCGCTTCACCGGCGCGATGCCCGAGGCGAGGCGCATGTTGGAGCAGGGGCAATGAGCGATGCCGGTGCCGGTCTTCGCGAACAAGGCGATGCCGTCGTCGTCCAGCTTCACGCAGTGGGCGTGCCAGACATCCGGCCCCACCCAGCCCAGCGAGCGCACATATTCCGTCGGCCCCATGCCGAACGTCTGCTCGGAGAAGGCGACGTCGCTGTCGTTCTCGGCGAGGTGGGTGTGGAGGGTCAGATTGTTGTCGCGGCCGAGCTTCAGCGTCTCCAGCATGAAGTCGCGGCTCACCGTGAAGGGCGAGCAGGGCGCGAGCACGATGCGCAGCATGGAGTAGCGGTCGGGGTCATGATAGGCGCCGATCAACCGCTCGGTGTCCTTCATCACGAAGCCTTCGTCCTCCACCACCCGGTCGGGCGGCAGGCCGCCCTTGCTCTCGCCGATGGTCATGGCACCCCGCGCCGCGTGGAAGCGCATGCCGATGCGCCGCGCCGCGCGGATGGAATCGTCGAGCCGCGCGCCGTTGGGATAGATGTAGAGATGATCCGAGGAGGTGGTGCAGCCGGAGAGAATCAGCTCCGCCATGGCGGTCTCCGTGGCCGCCTCCACCATCTCGCCGGTCAGTCCCGCCCACAGCGGATAGAGCGATTTCAGCCAGGTGAAGAGTTCGCCATCCTGCGCCCGCGGCACGGCGCGGGTCAGGCTCTGCACCATGTGGTGGTGGGTGTTGACCATGCCGGGCATCACCACATGGCCAGACAGGTCGATCACCTCGTCGGCGCTGGCCGGCAAATCCTGCGGCCGCCCCACCGCGACGATGCGGCCGTCCTCCACATAGAGCCCACCGCCCGCGATCTCCCGCCGTTCGCCGTCCATGGTCACGAGCACGAGGGCGTTGCGGGCGAGCAGGGTCGAGGCCATGGGAACTCCGGGTCGGGCGCCGCGCGGCTGCGGCGGGCCGATCTTAGGGTGCTTTAGGGGGAGGAGGGAATCCGGTCAGCGGTCCGCCGGCACCACGCGCAGGATCTCGCCCGTGCTCTCCGCCGCGAGCCAGAGCGCGCCGTCCGGCCCCATGCGCACGTCGCGGATCCGCTTGCCGAGGGGCAGCCGCTCCTCGCCGAGGACGGCACCATCGCGCACCTTCACCATCACCAGCGCCTGTCCCGCCAGCGCGCCGATGAAGAGCTGGCCGCGCCAGTTCGGCAGCGCATCGCCGCTGTAGAAGGCGGCTCCCGAGGGGGCGATGGAGGGGTCCCAGTAGAACAGGGGCTGCTCCATGCCCTCCTTGGCCATGCCGACGCCGATCTGGGCGCCGGAATAGTGCCGGCCATAGCCGATGACCGGCCAGCCGTAATTCTTGCCGGCCTCCGGCTTGTTCACCTCGTCACCGCCGCGCGGGCCGTGCTCGACGGTCCACAGCCGGCCGGTCGCGGGCTCGATGACGCCGGCCTGCACATTGCGGTGGCCGTAGCTCCAGATTTCGGGGCGCGCGCCGTCCTTGTCCACAAAGGGATTGTCCGAGGGAATCGAGCCATCCGGCGCGATGCGGACGACCTTGCCCAGCGTTGTAGAGAGGTCCTGCGCCTTGTCCATATAGTTGAAGCGCTCGCCGAGGGTGACGAACAGCATGCCATCGGGCGCGAACACAAGGCGGGAACCGAAATGGTTGCCGCCGGACACCGCCGGCTGCTGGCGGAAGATCACGTCCACATCGGTGAGGCGGGTAAGGTCGTCGGAGAGCTTGCCGCGCGCGACAGCGGTGGCGGCGCCCTCCGGCCGCGGCTCGGCGTAACTGAGATAGATCAGGCGGTTCTGCGCGAATTTGGGGTCAAGCGTCACATCCAGCAGGCCGCCCTGGCCGCGGGCGGCCACCTGCGGGACCCCGGAAATGGGCGCGCCTACCTTGCCCGTCGCATCGATGGGGCGCAGCCGCCCGTCGCGTTCGGTGACGAGCAGGCGGCCATTGGGCAGGAAGGCGATGCTCCACGGCGTGTCGAGGCCCCTGGCGAAGGCCACCACGCGGACCTGTTCGCCACCGAGCCGAGCCTCGACGGGCTGGGCGAAGGCGTAGGTCGCCGCAGCAAGCAGGATGAGGAGAAGAATGGAGCCGAGCGCCGCACCGCCTGTCCCGCGCCGTCGTTTCGTGCGCGGCCCAGCGGCAAGCTGCGCCTCGGGCAGCGTCTCATTCAGCGGCGAGGGCGTGTGCCGCGCTGCGGGATCAACGCCGCCCACGCGTCCGGGCTTCGATGCGGGAGGTCGCGAGGCGCCGCGCCGCAAGGGCCGACAGGAGAACCGCGCCGCCGACCGCGCCGAGGGACAGGAGGAAGCCCGAGGAATCGCTGCCGCCGGCGGCGATCAGATCGCCCGCCATGGCCGCATGACCACCCAGCACCAGCGCCACGGCGCCGATGGCGACCATGAGGGCGAAGGTGAGAACCGCCTGCGCCAGCGCATCGCCTTCCTTGTGGGCGCGCACGGCACGGGCCAACAGCTCTGGGTCCGCCGGCGACTGGCGCACGGCGCGGCGGGTGAGGGAAAAGTGCCCTGCTTCCATGTAACCGCCGACGTCACAACGTCCGGACATGATGGTCTCGCTCATTGGGGCAGCCTCCTCATCCCCGTGGTCCGCGCGCTCTCCTGCAACGTGGCTCGAGGCGAATCAGTTCCGCCGACACAAGGCACGGTGGAAAAGAATCGTGGCGCCACCGCGGCTTAGCCTTCACGGATGATGGCAAGATGATGTCCTTGACTCACGGATGCGCGAGCCGTCCCCGCTGTTCTGCCGCGCTATCGCGTCGCTCAGACGAGGGAGGCATCGGCCACCTGGTTCTCCGGCCGCCAGCCCATGTCCACATGGCCCGGCTCTTCGGCGACGCGGGCGAGCCACTGGCGCACGGCTGGGAAAGTGGAAAGCGAAAAGTCGCCCTCCTCCGCCACGTGGGTGTGGGCGAACAAAGCGATGTCGGCGATGGTGAGCGCATCGCCGACGAAATAGCGGCGCGTTGAGAGGTGCCGCTCCATGACCTTGAGCGCCGCGTAGCCCTCCTCCATCCAGCGATCCACATCGTGGGCGCGCAATTCGCGCCCGCCGCGCACCTGCCGCAGCCAGAAGCGGGCGGTGGCGATGCCGGGCTCGTGGCTGTTCTGCTCGAAGAACATCCAGCGCAGCACCTCGGCGCGGGCAAAGGCGTCGGCCGGGAGAAGCGGCGTACCCTCGGCGAGATAGAAGAGGATGGCGTTCGACTCGGCGAGGAAGCGCCCGTCCACGTCGAGGAGCGGCACCCGCCCCTCCAGATTCATGGCGAGGAATTCCGGCGTGCGATGCTCGCCAGCAAAGATGTCCACCTCCATGAGGCGGAACGGCCGGCCGAGCTTCGCCAGCATCAGGCGCACCTTGTAGGAATTGCCCGACGACTGCGTTGAATAGAGCGTCAGCACCTCAATCGTCCTCCCAGCCCCGCCGGGCATGTGGCGGCGGGCCGGCGCGGCCGCAAGCCCCGATGGCAGCGCCCCCGCCCCGCACGGCGATCCATCAATCCGGCGTGGCGCGACATTCACGATCCTTGCTTGTTCGCAGCAAGGCTCTGAACTAGTGTCCGCGCGCCGGCATCCGGCCGGCCCTCGACCTGTCATCGTTGCGCCCGTGCCGCGGCATCCGCTCCGCCCACGATCGCGCGTCCCGGAGCCCAAAGGCCATGAGCCTCCTTTCGTCCGCCCTCAAGCGCATCAATCCCTCCCCCACCATCGCCATCTCGAACAAGGCGCGGGAGCTGAAGGCGGCGGGGCGGGACATCATCGCGCTCTCGGCCGGCGAGCCGGACTTCGACACGCCCGACAACATCAAGGAAGCCGCCATCGCGGCCATCCGTCGCGGCGAGACCAAGTACACGGCCGTGGACGGCATTCCCGAGCTGAAGGCCGCCATCTGCCGCAAGTTCAAGCGCGAGAACGGGCTCGACTACAAGCCCTCGCAGGTGTCGGTGGGCACCGGCGGCAAGCAGGTGCTGTTCAACGCCCTTCTCGCCACCGTGGATGCTGGCGACGAGGTGATCATCCCGGCCCCTTACTGGGTGAGCTACCCGGACATCGTGAATTTCTGCGGCGGCACCCCGGTGCCGGCAATGACCACGCTGGAAGACAATTTCAAGCTGCGTCCCGAGGTGCTGGAAGCCGCCATCACGCCGAAGACCAAGTGGCTGATCTTCAACTCGCCGTCGAACCCCTCGGGCGCGGCCTACAGCTTCGACGAGCTGAAGGCGCTCACCGACGTGCTGGTGAAGCATCCCCATGTGTGGATCCTCACCGACGACATGTACGAGCACCTCGTCTATGACGACTTCAAGTTCGTCACCCCGGCGCAGGTGGAGCCCGCGCTCTACGACCGCACGCTGACCATGAACGGCGTGTCCAAGGCCTATTGCATGACCGGCTGGCGTATCGGCTACGCCGCCGGGCCGGAGGCGCTCATCAAGGCGATGGGCACGCTGCAGTCCCAGTCCACCTCCAATCCCTCCTCCATCGCCCAATGGGCGGCGCTCGAGGCGCTGGACGGGCCGCAGGACTTCATCGCCGCCAACAACAAGGTGTTCAAGGAGCGCCGCGACCTCGTGGTGTCCATGCTGAACCAGACCAAGGGCCTCACCTGCCCGAAGCCGGAGGGCGCCTTCTACGTCTTCCCGTCCTGCGCCGGCACCATCGGCAAGACCACGCCTTCGGGCGTGACCATCACCGACGACGAGGTGTTCGCCACCGAGTTGCTGAACGCCGAGGGTGTCGCGGTGGTGCACGGTTCGGCCTTTGGCCTCGGCCCGGCCTTCCGCATCTCCTACGCGACCGCCACCTCGGACCTCGAGGAAGCCTGCCGCCGCATCCAGCGCTTCTGCGGCTCGCTGGCCTGACCACGCGTCGCGAGCGGCACCTGCCGCTCGCGTTTGACCCGGCCAGCGCATCGGCCCCGCCTGCCCTCCCGAGAAATTTACCTTTCGACAGGGTGGGTTTTGCCACAGCGACAGGAAAACGGAACCTGGCGCCAACTGGAGCGTTGGCGCAGCGGTGAAGTCTGGGCTAAGGCTGCGCGGTCGTCGGGCGCCGGATTCGACCCGCCCGCTTCCCACAGGAGGAACGACATCATGAAGACTGTTCTCAAGGCCGGCCTCGCTGCTGCCGCCGTGCTCGTCGCCGGCGCGCTTCCCGCTTCGGCCCAGTCCCGCGTCCAGGTGGGCACGCTGACCTGCAACATGGCGCCCAACGTTGCGTTCGTGATCGGCTCGGTGCGCGAGATGAGCTGCGCGTTCCGTCCCGCCGTGCACGGCGTCAAGCGCGCCACCTATCAGGGCACCGTGCGCCGCTTCGGCCTCGATATCGGCGTGAACGGCCGCGGCACCCTGGTGTGGGGCGTGTTCGCTCCGTCCGCCAAGGTTCCCGCCGGCGCCCTCCGCGGCACCTACGTGGGTGCGACCGGCGCTGCCGCCATCGGCGTGGGCCTCGGCGCCAACGTGCTGGTCGGCGGCTCGCAGAACACCTTCGCGCTGCAGCCGCTGTCGCTCGAAGGCCAGACCGGTCTCAACCTCGCCCTCGGCGTGTCGGATCTCACCCTGCGCTGATTCGGCCCGCCCTGTGGCAGGCCGGGTCCTAGGGCCGCCTGCCACAGCGGAATCTGCCCCATCTGCAACCTTGCCCCGCGCCCCCGGCCCAACCGGGGGCGCGAGCATTTTCAAGCCCCTGGCTCCCCCGGCCCCGCGCGATGAGTCCGCACGCGCCGTGCCGTCGGAAAGCGGGATTGCGCAAGACTCCGCGGCCACGTAGGTCTCTCTCGTCGCCATTCGGGGGATCTTCCATGCGCGCCACCATCGCCGCCGCCCTTCTTGCCGCCACGACCGTCCTCGCCTCCGCGATGCCGGCCGCCGCCCAGCCCCTCCCGCCGGTTCAGTTGCCGCCGCCGCCGAAGGGTCCGCTGGTGCAGTCGGGCATGCTGGTGTGCAAGGTGGCGCCGTCCATCGGCTTCGTGCTGGGCTCCATGCGCGAGGCGGCCTGCGAGTTCCGCAACACCGCCGTCCAGCCTTATGTGGTGGTCTCGCGCTACAAGGGCAGCATCGCCCGCTTCGGCATCGACCTTGGCGTGCTCGCCGCCGACACCCTCGCCTGGGCGGTGTTCGCCCCCACCGCCACCCCCACCCCGAGCGACATCGCCGGCAGCTATATCGGCGTCTCGGCCGATGCGGCCTGGACCATCGGCGCGGGTGCCAACGTGCTGCTGGGCGGCTCCAGCAACCAGATCGCCCTGCAGACCATTTCGGTGGAAGGCATGGTGGGTGCCGACGTCGCGGCCGGCATCGCCGACCTCACCCTGGTTCTGCTGCCGAACTGAACGTTTTTCGCGGCCCACCACAAAAGGGCCGCAGCCTTCGTGGCAGAGTGAGCTTTGCCTCGGCCGGGACGGGCGTGTTCCGGCCATGGCGCCATCCCTGTGCGGAGGGGTTCGGCATGTCCCGTTTCCTGTCTCGTTGCGTGGCGGTCGCGCTCTCCGGCGCCGGCCTCGCCGCGACGCTGGCGTTGCCCCCGGCCTTCGGCGCCGGCCCGGCCATGCCCCAGATGGCGGCCGGGCTGCTGGAATGCCGTAGCGCCTTCGCCACCGGCTACGGCTTCGGCTCCACCCGTCCCGTGAAGTGCGAATACCGGCCCTCCATGGGGGTCAACCACTATTACAGCGGCACCATGGAACGGGTCGGGCTCGACTTCGGCGTGTCCGACCAGGCCAGCATGCTGTGGGCGGTGATCGCCACCTCGCCGGCCGTGGCGCCCGGCGCGCTGGCGGGGCGATATGTCGGCCTCTCCACGGGCTTCTCGCTCGGTCCCGGCTTTTCCGCCAACATGCTCGCCTCCGATGACGCCACCAAGCAGGTGACGCTTCAGCCACTCAGCGTCTCGTCCGACAGCGGCCTCAGCCTCTCCATCGCCGGCGCGACGCTGACGCTCGAGCCCTCCGCCGCCGCTCCCCAGTGAGCGCCTACACGCCCGTGTGAGACACGCCTGTGTGACTTGCCCCTTCGTCGCCCCACCACGATCTTGGCGCCGCGACGGAGGACATTGAATGCTCATCAAATCAAGGCGCGGCTGGGAACTCCCCGAATCGGCGGCGACGCCCGAGGACGTCTATCTGAACCGGCGGCAGGCCATGGGCGCGGGCGCCATGCTGCTCGCCGGCCTCGGCGCCGGGACCCTCGCCAGCCCTGCCGCAGCCCAGCGCGTCGGCGACGTTCCCGACCCCTCGGCCAGCCTTTATCCCGCGCCGCAGAATCCGCGCTACACGCTTGAGCGGCCGGTGACGCCGGAGGCGCGCTCCAGTCTCGTGAACAATTATTACGAGTTCAGCTACGGCAAGGTCGTCGGCCCCTCCATGACGCGCTTCCAGCGCCGGCCGTGGCTCGTGAAGATCGACGGTCTCGTCGAGAAGCCCCAGGAGATGGGCATCGACGACCTGTTCAAGAAGGTGAAGTTCGAGGAACGCCTCTATCGCCACCGCTGCGTCGAGGCATGGTCCATGGCCGTGCCGTGGACCGGTTTTCCCATGAAGGACCTCGTGGCCCTCGCCGCCCCCACCTCGGGCGCGAAATACATCAAGATGGAGACCTTCCTCGATCCGAAGGTGGCGCCCAACCAGCGCGATTTCCGCTACACATGGCCGTACGTCGAGGGCCTGACGCTGGAAGAGGCGACCAACGAACTCGCCTTCCTCGTCACCGGCGTCTACGGCAAGCCCGCCCCCAACCAGTTCGGCGCGCCGCTCAGGCTGGTGCTGCCGTGGAAATACGGCTTCAAGTCCATCAAGGGCATCGTGCGCTTCACCTTCACCGACAAGCAGCCGGTGAGCTTCTGGGAGCAACTCCAGGGCTCCGAATACGGCTTCTGGGCGAACGTGAACCCCAAGGTGCCGCATCCCCGCTGGAGCCAGGCGACCGAAGAGGACATCGCCACCGGCCAGCGCATCCCCACGGTGCTCTTCAACGGGTACGGCGAATACGTCGCCGACCTCTACAAGGGCCGCGAAACCCAGAAGATCTGGTTCTAGGGGGGACGCCTACCCCTCCACCCCGCCCCGCCGCTCGGGCTCGGCGAAGCCGTCCGGCGCCTCTCCGGCGTCGAACGGCGTCGTCACCTCCACGAAGGTGTCGGGATAGAAGCCGTTGAAGCGGGTGCGCAGGGAGAGGGAATAGGCGCCGATGTGGCCGATCTCGATCCAGTCGCCCGTGTCCACGCTCTCCGGCAGATAGAAGGGGCGTGAGAGCACATCCACGCTGTCGCAGGTGGCGCCGTAGATGCGGAAGGGCGCGGTCACGTCCGCCCGCCCCGGCCGGCGGCGGCGGGCGGGATCGGGGATATGACGCACCGGCAGCAGGATTTTCCCCGTCCACGAATCCGACAGGGAAGACCACACCCCATCATTGATGTAGAGCCGCTGGCCCTTCTTCAGCAGCACCCGCACGATGACCGAGAAGGCGCGGGCGAAGATGACCCGCCCGGGCGCAGCCACCAGCGGGACGCCGGCAAAGCCGTGGCGCTCCACTGCCCCCATCAGCCCGCCGACGATCTCATTGAGCGGCGGCATGGGCGGCACCGGCCGGCGCGGGTCCACCGCATAGGTCGCCGGGAACCCGCCGCCCACGTCCAGCACCGAGATGGGCACCTTCGCCGCGTCGCGCACCTCGGCCGCGGTGGCGACGGCGCGGGCATAGGTGTCCACGTCCTCCACCTGGCTGCCCACGTGGAAGCACAACCCGCTGCGGATGCCGAGGCCATGGATGCGCTGGAGCAGTTCCGCCGCATGGCCCGGCGCCGCGCCGAACTTGCGCGACAGCTCATAGGCCGCCTCCCCCTTGGAGGCGATGCGCACGAACAGGGTGAGGTCTTCCGGATCGAGATCGAGCGCCCGGACGATGCGCAGGATCTTCGCCACCTCGTCCTCATGGTCGAGGGCGGTGGCGCGGATGCGGTAGTGCTCCAAAGCGAGTCGGATGTCCGACTGCGCCTTCACCGGGTGCATGTAGAACAGC
>JAYSCE010000008.1:0-23365 GCA_041915035.1 Xanthobacter sp. | reverse complement strand
AGCGCCTCTTTCCCAAGCTCATCGACCTCTCCCTCGCGCGCCCCGGCGCCTGAGACCCCCGCACATCCGACCACAAGGACACAACCATGCGCGCAACCCTGTTCCTCGGTGCCATCCTTTCCGCCGCCTTCACCGTTTCCGCCGGCGCCGCCCCCGCCGATGATCCTGTTCTCGGACAGGTGAAGCAGATCCAGACTCGTTGGGAGACCATCAAGTTCACGGTGCCGGAAGGCGACAAGCAGACCGACCAGATGACCGTCCTCGGCGCCGATGCCGATAGCCTCGCCGCCAAATATCCCGACCGGGTGGAGGTGCTGATCTGGGACGGCATCGTCACCAGCGAGCGCGCCTCTTTGGTCAATCCCATCTCGGCGCTGTCGCTCGCCACCCGCGCCCGCGACACGCTGGAGAAGGCGTACAAGATGAACCCGACCGTGCTCGATGCCGGCGCTCCGACCAGCCTGGGCGTACTCTACTACCGGGTGCCCGGCTTCCCGGTGGCGTTCGGCGACAAGACGAAGGCGCGCGCGCTGCTGGAGCAGGCCACCAAGACCGCGCCCGACGGCCTCGACGCCTGGTATTTCTACGGCGATTTCCTGATGACCCAGGGCGAGTATGCCAAGGCCCGCGAGGCCTTCATCCACGCTCTCGCCATTCCCGTGCGCGCCGACCGGGCGCTGTGGGACGAAAACCGCCGGCTGGTCATCACCGAGAAGCTTGAGCAGATCAAGGCCAAGCACTGATGGCGAAGGACGCGGGGCCGCTCGCAGGCGCGGCGCCAGGGGCGGCGCCGCTTTCCGGCCTCTGGCACTGGCTCGGCCGCCAGCTCGCCCGTCCCGAAGGGGGCGGAGGCGCGCTGGTGGGGCGGGCGATGTCACTCGCAAATCGCGCGCCCTACCGGCTGGCGATCGAAGCCCTCGACCCAGCCCAGAGGCACCGCGTGCTGGAAATCGGCTTCGGGCCGGGGGCCGGCATCGCGGAACTGGCGGAGCGCGTTCCGGGCGGTCTCGTGGCAGGCATCGAGGGCTCTTCGGCCATGCTCCGGCAGGCGACGGCCCGCAACCGCGATGCCGTCGCGGGCGGCCAGGTCGAACTGGTGGAAGGTGATTTCCGCCATCTGCCGTGGGCCGACGGCAGCTTCGACAGGGTGCTCGCCGTCAACGTCGCCTATTTCTTCGATGTGCCGGGCATGGCGGCGTCCGAAATGCGGCGGGTGCTGAAGCCTGGCGGACTTGCGGTTCTCTATGTGACGGATCGATCCACCATGGCGCGCTGGCCGTTTGCCGGGGAGGACACCCACCGGACCTATGACGCGGCCGGGCTGCGGCGCCTCCTTATCGACGGGGGCTTCGGCGATGCCGACATACGCATCGTGGGGCACCGCTTGCCATTCGGCGTGGATGGGCTGATCGCCGTTGCGCGGGCTGCATGAGCGCTCAGGCCGCCGGCAGCCAGCCGGCGTCAGGGAACCGCATGGTCGCGGACCCGCCCGCTCCGGGATCGTTGGACAAGGTGAGATCGCCGCCGTGCGCCATCATGGTGCGCTCCACGATGGAGAGGCCGAGGCCGACGCCCTCCCGGCGCTCGCTGCGCACCCGCCCGCTGCGGCGGGCTTCGCGGTCCAGCACCTGCTCGGGAAATCCGGGCCCCTGATCGCGAACGACGATGGACGGCACCGCGGTGATCTCCACCGAGATCAGGCCCCTGTCCGGCGTATGCTCCAGCGCGTTCTCGACCAGATTGCGCACCGCGCGGAACACGTCATCCCGGCCGCCGGCCACGAGGACGGGAATGTCCGGCGCGATCACCTCGATCATCCGGCCCCGGCCGACGATGCGGGGCGCCAGGAAGGCCGCGGCTTCGCGCGCCACTTCCCTCAGGTCCACGATCTTGCCCGCCTCGAGATTGAAGCGGCCGACCCGGGCGCGATCCAGCAGTTGCTCCACCAGCCGGGCCATGACGCCGAGGTCGTGCTCCAGGATGCGGGCGTGCGGGTCCTTCATGGTCGCAAGCTCGGCCTTCATCACAGCGAGCGGGGTGCGCAGCTCGTGGGCCATGTCGGCGACGAACTCCTCCTGCAGGCGATGGGCCTCGCGCAGGCGATCGAAGGCGGCATTCACCGTGCGCACGAGGGCGAGCAGGTCGTCCGGCAGGCCCTTCTCGGTCAGCGTTGCCGCGCCACCAGGCTGGATGGCCCGCGCCTCCTCCACCGTCTGCGAGAGGGGCGCGAGGGCGATGCGCACGACGATCACGTTGACCGCGAGGATGGCGAGCAGGAAGGGTAGCCAGATCCAGGCAATGTCCTTCATGAATTCATGCAGCACCGATTCAAAGATGATGTGTCCCTTGGGAAACATCAGCTGCACATAGACCGGGACGGGCATATCGGGGATGCGCGCGGACAGTCCGTAATATTCCCCCTCCTCCGCCTGTCTGGGAATCCAGAAATAGAGGGGGCGGTCGGTGCGGAACGAAGTGAAGCGTTCCGTCACCCCTGGAGAGGCGGCAACAATCCGCCCCTTGTCGTCGAGCACGACGTAGCGACCGGATTCGTCGGCAATGCGCTGGCGCGTCGTTGCATCCACATCGGCGGTGAGCTTGCCGTCGACCAGGTGGATATCGTCCGCGATGTCGCCGATGAAGGCTTGCAGCGTGCCCTCGAAGAACAACGAATGGGTGTTGTGAAAGCGGGTGTAGAGATAAAACGCGCCGACCGCCACAGCGACGAGGCTCACGCTGACGAGGCCCAGCACGAGCCGGCCGAACACGTCGCGGGGCCAAATCCTCACGGCCGAGCCTCCGCCAGCAGGTATCCGATGCCGCGCAGGGTGACGATCTCCCGGTTGGCGCCGGCACCGGAAAGCTTCTTGCGCAGCCGGTGGACCAGCACCTCGATGGCATTGACGCTGACTTCCTCGTCATAGCCGTAAAGCGCTTCCTCCAGGGCGGACTTCTGCACCACGCGTCCGGACGATCGCATCAGCATCTCCAGCGCGCCAACCTCGCGGCGGCTGAAGTCGATGGCCGTTCCGTCCACCATGGCCCGGCGCTCGGTGGGATCGAGGGCGATATTGCCTTCCGCAAGGACCGTCTGGAAGGCGGTGCCCGGCCGGCGCAGCAGGGCTCGGATGCGAGCGATCAGTTCGTCCACGTCGAACGGCTTGCGCAGATAGTCGTCGGCGCCCCGGTTGAGGCCCTGGACCACGGAGGCCTTGTCGTCCCGCGCCGTCAGCAGCAGGACCGGGGTCGAGGAGCCGCGCCGGCGTAGCACCTCCAACAGGTCCATGCCGTCGCCGTCGGGCAGGCCGAGGTCGAGCACGATGCAGTCATACCCGGTGGTCTGGATGGCGGCGCGGGCGTCGGCGAGGGTTTCAAACGCGTCCGTGGCGAAGCCGGCGGCGCGCAGGGCACCGGCGGTCAGCCCGCGCAGGCGGGCATTGTCTTCAAGAATGAGAACGCGCATCACCGACCCAAGGGAGTACCGCGCTCCGTTGCGCAGGAATCCACCATGCTCCGCACTACGGCAATTCCGCGGCTGTGTCGGCCACCCTCGGGATCTTACGGAGGACATCACGGTAGGTGAGCCGCGACGATGCGCGTCTTCAACAGCTCATGGATCCAGGGATTGATCTCGGCGAAGTGGGCGGCCACCGAACCGGCCCATGGCCTGCGTCATGACAGTGGGTGATGCGGGCGCCGGCCTGGAGAATGGGCAACATCGCGCCATCGGCCGGACCTGCCGCCGCCGCACGCACCTTTCGCTGCGCGAACGCCCGCGCCACCGGCGTGGGCGCCCGATGGACGGTCAGCGCCAGGCGCGCACCTGCTGCCGCTGCTGGCCGAGCTGGGTGATGCCCAGCTCCATCACGTCGCCCGCCTTCAGATAGATGGGCGCCGGCTTCTGCCCCATGCCCACGCCCGGTGGCGTTCCGGTCGTGACGACGTCGCCGGGAAGGAGGGTCATGATACGGCTGATGTAGCTCACGAGATGGGCCACGTCGAAAATCATGGTCCGGGTGTTGCCGGTCTGCATGCGGCGGCCATTCACATCGAGCCACAGGTCGAGCGCCTGGGGATCGGGAACCTCGTCGCGCGTCACGAGCCATGGACCGATGGGGCCGAAGGTGTCGAAGCCCTTGCCCTTGTCCCAGGTGCCGCCGCGTTCCAACTGGTATTCGCGTTCGGACACGTCGTTCACGAGGCAATATCCTGCCACGTGCTCCAGCGCCCGCTCCTGCGGCACGTGGCGGGCAAGCGTGCCGATGACGATGCCCAGCTCCACCTCCCAGTCGCCCTTGGTGGATGCGGGCGGCAGGACCACATCGTCGTTCGGCCCCACGATGCAACTGGTGGCCTTGGAGAAGATGACCGGCTCGCTGGGCAGAGCCATGCCGGCCTCAGCCGCATGGTCCGCATAGTTCAGGCCGACGGCGATGAACTTGCCCACATGAGCGACGGGGCAGCCAAGACGCGGCGTACCTTCCACGATCGGCAGAGCGGAAGGGTCGAGCGCCGACAGGCGCGCGAGGCCGGCAGGCGAAAGCGCGTCTCCTTTGATCTCGCCGATTTCGTGGGACAGATCGCGGATACGGCCACCGGCATCGAGCAGACCGGGCCTTTCCCGGCCTTCGGTTCCGAAGCGCAGCAGTTTCATGGTGATTTCCTTTCTTGTTGCCGCACCCTCGCGGTCAGCCTGCGCTCCCGGCGCCGCGGCAGCGCAGGCACTCGCCATCAGGCGAGGGCCGGCCGGAACCGACGGGTCACCAGCGCAAGGGTGCCGAGGCCGCAGATGAGGATGATGGGCACCAGCAGCAGCATCACATCGGCCGGCGTGCTGCCCTGCGCCACCAGGACTCCCGCCAGCAGGGGGCCGGCCATGGAGCCGAGGCGCCCGACCGCGACCACGACGCCCACGCCCGTGCCCCGGATTTCCGCCGGATAGCATTGGGGCGCGATGCCGTAGAGGATGGACTGCACGCAGAGCACGCCCACGCCCACCAGTGTCACGGTGAAGAGCATGGTGGCGAGCGCCGGCTGGAGCAGGCCAAGCATGGCGAGGGCGGCCGCCACGAAGGCGAAGCTCGCGGCGATGGCGATGCCACGCTGGCGCCCGTCCAGCACCCGCCCGCCGATGAGGCTGCCGACCGCCCCGCCGAGGCTGTAGAGGATGAGGGCGAGCGAGGCTTCGCTGCGCGTGAAGCCCTGCGCCACCAACAGCTGCGGCAGCCAGTTCATGAGCAGATAGACCACCATCAGGCCGAGGAAGAAGGCGCTCCACAGCAGCAGGGTGGCGATCATCGCATCGGGCCGGAAGACCTCGGTCCACGGCGTCCTCTGGCCGGACGAGGCCGGCGCCATCTTCAGCGGCGGCAGGCCCATGTAGATGAAGGGCACCAGCAGCAGGGGCAGGATGCCGCCCACGAGGAAGATCGAGCGCCAGTCCCCGCCATGCAGATCGAGCAGGGCGACGAGGCTCGCCACTGCCGCGCCCAGCGGCATGCCCGCATACATGAGGGCGACCGCCCGTCCTTTCCGCTCCGGCCCGACCGCCTCAGAGGCGATGGACACGAGGTTCGGCAGCGCGCCCCCCAGCCCGACGCCGGTGAGGAAACGCAGCACCACCAGCGCCTCCACGGAGGTGGCCAGGATGGTCGCGATGGAGGCAAATCCGAAGGCCACCAGCGCAATGAGGAGGCCCGCGCGCCGGCCCCAGCGGTCGGCCGTATAGCCGCCGATCAAGGCGCCGATCATCAGGCCCAGGGTGGCCGAGGAGAAGAACAGCCCCATCTGCTGGGGCGTCATGTGGAAGGCCGGCCCGATCTTGGGGGCGGCGATGCCCGCGGCCTGCAGATCGAAACCTTCGATCACCGCGGCGAGCGAGACATAGAGAAGCGCCCTGCTTCCGGCAGGGGTTGATTTCAGTTCGGCTGGCATTTGCTTTCCTCCCATCCGGTGCAGCCTGCTGCGGCCGCTGTCTTGTTCATCCGCCGGTGGCCGGCAGGCCCCGCGGTTCGTCTGTGTGTGCTCCCGGTCCCGCGCGGGACTGGAAGCGGTGAACTTTCGTGAGGCGACGTCAGGCGGCGGCCGTCGCCCGGGCGAGATCGAGGGCGACGTCGACGATCATGTCCTCCTGTCCGCCGACCATGCGGCGGCGGCCGAGTTCGGCGAGGATGTCGCGGGTGTCGACGCCGTACGTCTTCGAGGCGGCCTCGGCGTGGCGCAGGAAGCTGGAATAGACCCCGGCGTAGCCCAGCGAGAGGCTTTCCCGGTCCACCCGCACGGGCCTGTCCTGCAGCGGGCGCACGAGGTCGTCGGCGGCATCCATCAGGATGTTCAGGTCGCAGCCGCTGGCGATGCCCTTGCGGTTCAGCACGGCGATCAGCGCTTCCAGCGGCGCGTTGCCGGCACCCGCGCCCATGCCGGCGAGCGACGCATCCACCCGCACCGCGCCCGCCTCGATCCCCGCCACCGCATTGGCGACACCGAGGGTCAGGTTGTGATGGGTGTGGACGCCAATCTCCGTCTCGGGCTTCAGCGCGTCGCGGAGCACCTTGACCCGCTCGGTATAGTCCTCCGGCAGCAGCGCCCCGGCGGAGTCGGTCACGTAGACGCATTCCGCGCCGTAGCTCTCCATCAGCTTCGCCTGCTCGGCCAGCTGTTCGGCCGGGATCATGTGCGCCATCATCAAGAAGCTGGCGGTGTCCATGCCGAGCGCCCGTGCCGCCTCGATGTGCTGGCGGGAGACATCGGCCTCGGTGCAATGGGTGCACACCCGCACCGAGCGGGCGCCGGCCTCATAGGCGGCCTTCAGATCATGCACCGTGCCGATGCCAGGGATGAGCAGAACGGTGACGACCGCCCGGCTGCATTCCTCCGCCACCGCGGCGATCCATTCCAGGTCGTCATGGGCACCGAAGCCATAGTTGAAGGTGGCGCCGGTGAGGCCGTCGCCGTGGCTGATCTCGATGGCGTCCACACCGGCCCGGTCCAGCGCCCGGGCGATGGCGCGGGTGGTGGGAAGGTCGTACTGGTGGCGCACCGCATGCATGCCGTCGCGCAGGGTGACGTCCTGGATGTAGAGCTTGTCCGGGTTGGGGCGGGCCATCACGCGGCCTCCTTCGCAAGGAAACGGGCGGCCCAGCGGTCGGCGGAGACCAGGGCGGCCGAGGTCATGATGTCGAGGTTTCCGGCATAGGCCGGCAGATAGTGGGCAGCGCCCTCCACCTCGAGCAGGATCGTCGTCTTGAGGCCGGTCACCGGACCGACGCCGGGGATGCGGACGGGCGCGTTGTTGCCGATCTCCTCGAACTGCACCTTCTGCTTCAGGCGATAGCCAGGCACATAGGCCTTCACGGTCTCCACCATGTCGAGGATGGACGCCTCGATGGCCTCGCGCGTGCCGCCCTGGGAGAGGGTGAAGACGGTATCGCGCATGATGAGGGGCGGCTCGGCCGGATTGAGGATGATGACCGCCTTGCCGCGCTCGGCGCCTCCGAGCACCTCGATGGCCTTCGACGTGGTCTCGGTGAACTCGTCGATATTGGCGCGGGTGCCGGGGCCGGCGGACTTCGAGGAGATGGAAGCGACGATCTCGCCCCAGATCACCCGGTCGGTGGCGCGGCGCACCGCGTGCACCATGGGGATGGTGGCCTGGCCGCCGCAGGTGACCATGTTCACGTTGGACGCGTCGAGATTGGCCTCGCCATTGATGGCGGGGATGGTGAAGGGGCCGATGGCGGCTGGGGTGAGGTCGATGACCTTCTTGCCGTCCTTCTGCAGCACCGCATCGTTGGCGAGGTGGGCCTTGGCGGAGGTGGCGTCGAACACCACGCCGATCTCGGCGTAATTGGGCAGGCGGGTGAGGCCTTCGATGCCCTCGTGCGTCACCGGCACCCCGAGCCGCGCCGCGCGGGCGAGGCCGTCGGACGCGGGATCAATCCCCACCATGGCGCCCATCTCTAGATGGCGCGACATGCGCATAATCTTGATCATCAGATCGGTGCCGATATTCCCCGACCCGATGATCGCGGCCTTGATCTTGGACGTGCTCATGCCTGCGTCTCCGTCGTGCCGAGAGTTCCGATGGCGACCTTCACTGTGCCCAGCCCCGCGATGCGTGCCTCCAGCACATCGCCGGGCGCGACGGGGACCATGGGGCCGAGGGCACCGCTGAGGACCACGTCTCCGGCCTTCAGCGGCGTGCCCAATGTGGCGCAGGTGCGGGCGAGCCACAGCACCGCGGTGAGCGGATTGCCGAGGCAGGCCGCGCCACCACCGAAGGACGCGGCGGTGCCGTTGCGGTTGAGCACCATGCCGAGGCCGGCGAGGTCCGCATCCTCAAGCCAGCGGATGGGACCACCCATCACATAGACGCCGCTCGAGGCATTGTCGGCGATGGTGTCCGAGATGCGGATGTCCCAGTTCTTGACGCGGCTGCCGACGATCTCGATAGCGGGGGCCACATAATCGATGGCGCGGCACACCTCGGTGGGGGTGATGTCCGCCGCCGCGAGGTCCGCTTTCAGCACGAACGCGACTTCCGCCTCGGCCTTCGGCTGGAGCAGCCGGGCCAAGGGCACTTCCTCGCCGTCGCAATATTCCATGTCGGCGAACAGAACGCCGAAGTCCGGCTGGTCGACGCCCAATTGCTGCTGGACGGCGCGCGAGGTGAGGCCGATCTTGCGGCCCACGAGCCGCCTCCCCTCCTCCACCGCCCGCTTGGTGTTCAGGAACTGGACCTCGTAGGCCGCCTTCAGGTCGAGGCCGATCAGGTCCCGCACCGGCTCGCAGGGCGTCGCCGTGCGCGCCGCCTCGGCCAGCCTTTCGGCGGCTGCGATAATTGCTGCTGCGCTCATCTCAAATCACCTTGAAAGAAATTCGAGCACCAGCGCGTTGAACGCGTCCGCGTGCTCCCACTGGGCCCAGTGCCCGCAATTGCCGAACACATGCAGCTCCGCCTTCGGAATACCGGCGAGGAGACGCAGCCCCGCATCCAGCGGCACGAAGCGATCGTTGCGCCCCCAGATGACGAGCGTGGACGCAGAGATCTCGCCCAGGCGCGGGCCGAAATCGGGGAACTGCTTCGGGTTTGCCTCAAGGCTTTTGACGAAGTTCTCCAGGTGGTCGCGGCGCTTCAGCATGTTCTCGAGGCGTGTGCGGTAGAGGTCTTCGGTCAGATCGTTGGGATCGAACACGAAGACGGCCATCATCGCCTTCAGGTTCTCGATGGTCGGCGTCCGATAGAGCGCGTTCAGGAGCTTGATGCCCTCGGTGGGCATGGGCGCGAAGGCGCTTGCGCCACCCGTACCGCCGCCCATCAGCACCAGCTTTCCCACCTTGCCCGGATGGTCGAGGGCGAAGGCGACGGCGCTGTGGCCGCCCATGGAATTGCCGAGGATATGGATGCGCTCCAGCCCCAGCGCCGCCACCACGCCCGCCAGCACCCGCGCATTGAGATGGGAGCGCGAGCCGGTGGAGACGATGGTGTCGCTCTTGCTCCAGCCGGGGCAATCCACCAGCAGCACGCGATAGCCCGCCTCCACCAGAGGCGCGATGTTGCGGTTGAAGTTGGCCCAGCCCGACGCGCCAGGACCGGAGCCGTGCAGCATCACGACGGTCTCGCGGGCATTGCCGGGATCGCAGTCGTTGTAATGGATGGTGAGTTCGCCGCCAGCCTCGGGCACGCGGACGAAGCGGCTTGTCCCCGCTTCCGTGAAGGGTTCGCTCATGCTCAGGATTCCAGGGGGCTGACGCGGCAGAAGGCGCCGTTCACATAGATCAGGGGCTCGCCGCCCGGCGGCTCGGAGGCGTCCAGCACCTCGCACAGCAACGCGTGGTGGGTGCTCTCGTCGAACACCTTGACCACCCGGCAGTCGAAGGTAGCGAGCGCCCCCTCCAGCACGGGCGCGCCGGAGACGCGTGTCTGCCAGGTGCCGTGCTCGAAACGGGCGGGGCCGAACACGCCCTCCACCATCCCTGCGAACACCTTGGCGAGATGGGCCTGCCCGGCGGAGAGCACGTTGATGCACAGCGAGCCGCTGGCGAGGATCGCGTCGGCGGCGGCCACCTTCTTGTTGACCAGCACCACCATGCGGGGCGGATCGACGGTGACGGAGCACACCGCCGTGGCGGTGAGCCCAACCTTGGTCTCGCCGTCACACGTGGTGATGATGGAGACGCCGGAAGCGAGGTGGCGCATGCCGATGCGGTGATCGTCCGGGCTGGCGGTGGGCAGGTGGCGCAGGGTTTCGCTCGCCGCCCAGTCGAGGCGCTGGTTGATGTTCTGTGTGTTGATGTTCTGTGTCATGGCCGGGGCTCAGGCGCGCACGCCGAAGGGATTGGCGGCGGGCATGGGATTGCCGAGCATCTGGCCGCCGAGGAGGTCGCCGATATTGTCCTGGTTCTGGGTGATGTGGTTGGCGCCCACCAGGATGTCGCGCAGCTGGCGCTGCATGGGATTGTTGAGCCAAACACCGCGCGTCGACGTCTTCTTGAAGATCATGTGCGCGGCCTCAAAGCATTCGCCGCCGGTGAACTGGTTGGTGGCGAAATGGCGGACGCGCACGTCGATGGGCACCAGCTCGCCACGCTCGGCATAGCTCCAGGCCTCGTCGGTGTTGTGCAGGATGCGGGTTTCCGCCCCTAGGATCTTCGCGGTGGCCTCCCCGAGCCGCGCCTTGATAAAGGGGTCGTTCACCGCCGCGCCGACGGCCTGGTTCAGGTTTTGGCGCGGGCGCATGTGCTCGATGTAGAGATCGGCCATGCCGCGTGCCATGCCGACGATGACGGACGACACCGCCGCGTAGAACACGTAGAAGAATGGCATCTTGTAGAGGTTTTCCACGTGGCCGTGGGTTTCTTCGCCATAGGCGGCGATGACGTGGCTGCGATAGGACGGCACGAACGCCTCGCGGACCACCAGCTTCTTGCTGCCGGTGCCGGCAAGACCCACGACGAACCAGTCGTCCACGATCTCGAAATCGGTTTTCTGCACCCAGAACGAGCGGAACACCTGCTCGCCGTTCTCCGCAATGCGGCCGCCGAGGAAGGCGCCGCCTTCGGCATGGTCGCAGCCGCTGGAGGTGAGCCATTCGCCCTTGAGCACATAGCCTCCCTCCACCGCCGTCACGGTGCCGAAGGGGGCGTAGGAGGAAGACACGAGCCGGGTCGGGTCCTCGCCCCACAATTCATCGCCGCAGCGCGGATCGAGCAGGCCCACCTCGAACGGGTGGACACCGAGGACCATGACGTTCCAAGCGCTGGAAGGGCAGCCGCGGGCGAGCTCCATCAGCACCCTGTTGAGCACGTTGGGGCTCATCTCGTAGCCGCCCCAGCGCCGCGGCTGGAGAATGCGGAAGAAGCCGGCATCCTGGAAGGCCTGGATGGTGGCGGCCGGCACCATGCGCGCCTTCTCCACCGCCTCGGCCTGCTCGCGCAGCCAGGGAATCATGGCCGTCGCGCGGGCGACGATCTCGGTTTCGGTGGGGGTGCAGCTCGATCTGTCCAACATGCTGATTCTCCTGGCGTTCCTCGCTGGGGTCGCGTGCACGCTGTCAGCGTGGCTCGGCGCTCATGACGCCGTAGCCGGCGATCCACTCGTTGATCGGGCGGTAATAGTCGCGGCGGGCGGTGTAGCCGCCGCGCGCGGCGGCAAGGGCCGCGAAGGCGGCAACCCAGGTGCGCACCTCGTGGGTGGAGCGCCCGGCCTCGTGCGAGATATCCTCGATGCTGAAGTCGTCCACGGCATCAAGCCTTCCGCCAAGCAGCAGGTCGATGAAGGCCTGGTCCCATTCCGCGTTGAGCGGTGTCTGGGCCGAGAGTTCCGTGCCATAGATCTTGCCGGCGGCGATGGTGCGTTCCTGCCGCGCCGCGCGCGCCTCCGGCGTGGGGTTCCGGCCGCAGATGAGGAATTCCTCGATAGCTTCCGGCGCGCCTTCGAGCAGCGGCACCGGCGGCTCGTGGGAGAGGCCGCCCGTACCGACGATGAGCACGCGCTTGTTAAGGGTGGAGATGAAGGCGCCAACCACCTCGCCGAGGCGGCGCACCCGCCGATAGGGCGCAAAGGGCGGCGCCACCGAATTGATGATGATGGGGATCACCGGATAGCGGGTCAGGCTGCCGGTCAGCTCCTCGAGCGTCTGCGTGCAGCCGTGATCCACCTGCAGGCGGTGCGAGAGCGAGACATCCACATCATGGTCGAGGACGAAGCGCGTCAGTTGGAGCGCGAGATCCCGCGCCACCGAGAGGGAACCCGGCAACGTCATGTAATCGGCGACCGATTCCGCCGCCGTGGCGATGACGAAGGGGGGCATAAGATCGTAGAAGAGGCCGTTATAGTGATCCGGCGCAAAGATCACGATCAGCTCGGGGTCGAATGCTTCCACTTCGGCGCGGGCGCGGGCCAGCACGGCATCGACTTCCGCAGTGACCTCTGGCGCTGGATCGTTGAGGCCGCGCAGAGGCGTGTGCGAGAGGCACTTGAGCATGATGGTCATGATGGCTCCCTCGACCTTGGAAGCTGCGGGCCAACGACAGCGCGTGGCCAGCTCCCCCCTCCAGGTCGCTTTCTTCATTTTGAGTGGCTGCACTGTAGGGGCGGCCGAGGCGGAGACGGAACTTCAAACCACCCGAGTGTGCACCTGGTGCACATCGTTGATTTCAAATATCCTTCGGCGCTAACTTGCAAAGCGTTGGAGAGCTCCGTGCGCCGCGAAGATTGAGGTTTGGCGCGCTTTTGCGTCCATCGCCAAGGGGGCGTCCGGGCTTCGCTTGATCGCGCCGGGAGCTTTGCGCCTAGACTATGCTGGCGGGAAAGTCGGGAGCGAAACCAGATGGCGGAGGCGAGCCGCTACAAGAACGTCCGGGGCCTGAGCCGGGGGCTCGCGCTCCTCAATGCCCTCAATCGCACGGATGGGGGCGCGAACGTCGCGCGCCTTGCCGAACTGACCAAGCTGCATCGCACCACCGTGCAGCGGCTGCTTGAGACGATGCAGGCGGAGGGGTACGTCCGGCGTAGCGAGTCCGATGATCGCTACTGCCTGAACCTTCGGGTGCGCGAACTGAGCGAGGGCTTTCGCGACGAGCATTGGATCTCCGCCCTCGCCTCGCCCTTGCTCGGGCAGTTGCTGCGGGAGGTCGGCTGGCCGACGGACCTATGCACCTTCGACGTGGACGCCATGGTGGTCCGCGAGACCACCCACCGCTTCAGCAAACTCTCCTTCCACCGCTCCATGATCGGCCGGCGCCTGCCGATGCTCCAGACGGCGAGCGGCACTGCCTATCTCGCCTTCTGTCCCGAAGACGAACGCGAACGCATCATTGATTTCCTCGCCCGCCAGCCGCGGATGGAATGCCGGCTGGCCCGCGATCGGACCGCCGTGAGCGATCTCCTCGCCCGGGTGGCGCAGCAAGGCTATGGCCACAACCACATGAACTGGACGGAAGAGCCGAAGATGGCCGGGATCGCGGTTCCGATCCGGGGCGCGCAAGGCCTTCTGGGCTGCCTAAGCGTCGTCTATATCGCGTCGGCCATGACGACTGCTGTCGCGGCCTCGCGTTATCTGGAATCTTTGCGCAAGGTCGTGAGATCACTCGAAGTCGAGACCATGAAAGCAGATGTTGTTTAGGGGGATCCTATCCGATAATACGACCTCACCTGAAGAATTATCCGCCCGTTTCTAGTCCCCACCGCTCTCCAAAGCCCGGCCAAGCGCCGCAAGTAGGGTACGCGCCGTGATTATGTCTTCGGCAGGTATGGTGACCGAAAGGGCATCGATCCACTTTGCCTGCGCCTTCATCAGCCTGCGATAGGCATCGGCGCCTTGGGCGGTGGGGGCGAGCAGCTTGGCGCGGGCGTGCCGCGGGTTAGGATGGTATGCCACGATCCCGACACGCACCATGTCATCAGCCATCCGCTGGACGTTCTGCCGGGTCTGGGACAGCCGCCGCGCCACATCAGCGACGGTCGCGGGCTCATGTACGATCACGCCCATCACCTGCCATCGCGCAGCCGTCAGACCGAAGGGCGCGCTGAGCCTGTTGCCGGCCTCGACCAGCCGGTTGCCAGCTTGGAGGATGTCCCAAACCAGGCGGCTCAGTTCTTCATTCTTTCTGCGATCCAGGACGCCCTCCCACTCACATAGACAGGTTGACAATAGGTTGTCATGTATGTGATTGACAATATGCTGTCAATGAGAGCCCCATCCATGACTCCCGCCGAACTCGTGCGATCCCTCTATGAGGATTGCCTCAATCCGCGCCGGCTGGATCGCCTGCCGGAATACTTGTCGGACACCTTCGTCGGGTCCAATGGCGAAAAGGGCGCGATCGGGTTTCGGCAGACTGTCGAACGAATGGTCGCAGCCTTTCCCGAGCTTCGCTTTGAAATCGAGGATCTGTTCGAAGCTGGCGAAAAGGCCTGCGTCCGCTGGCGATTTGAGGCGGCGCAGCTTGGGCCGCTGTCCGGCTTTGCCCCGACCGGAAAGGTTGCGGTTCAGCAGGGCATTGCCATTTACGAGGCCAGCCAGGGCAAGCTCACGCGGGCGTGGTTGCAGGTGGACCGGCTGGGCGTTCTCATGCAGATCGGGGCCCTGAAGCTCGGATGAAGCGAACGGCCGAAAAGCCCCGCCCCCCTACGCCGTCATCTCCAACCGCGCCGGCAGCAGCGCGCCGGCGACTGCGACGCGCAGCCCTTCCACCTCGTCCGCGAGTCGGGCGATCCGCTCCCTGAGCCGAGCCGTTTGCCCACGAGCATCATCGCCACCAATCCACGCGGCAAGCGTGGAGAGCAGTCCCGGCCTGAACCGGAAAATGGCGAGCGCGGCCGCCTCTGCCAGCGCGCGGTCAGCGCCGGCCAGCGTGTCGTCGATGTCAGGCGGCGCCATATTGCTTGATCTTTGCGTAGAGACTGCTGCGCGACAGACCCAATAGTCTGGCCGCCTCCTGCCTGTTGCCGGCCGCCTGTTTTAGCGCGTCGGCAATCATGGAGCGCTCCAGCCTCGCGAGGGCGCCGCCGAGATCAAGGACCGGCGACGCCTCGCTCTCGTCCGCGACGGATGGGAGAACGTCCGCGACGTGGCTCGCCTCGATCCGCATGCCGTCGCTGCGCACATAGATCTGCTCGATGACGTTGGAGAGCTCGCGCACATTGCCAGGCCAGTCATGGCGCGCCAGCCGCGCGACGGCGGCCGCCGTCAGCGGACGCACGGCCACGCCGAAGGCGGCGGCGGTCTGCTCGCTGAAGCGGGTGGCCAGCAGTTCCACGTCCCCGGCCCGCTCGCGCAAGGGCGGCAGGTGGATCGGCAGCACGTTGAGCCGGTAATAGAGATCCTGCCGGAACGTCCCCGCACGCACCATGTCGGCAAGCGGGCGGCTGGTGGCGGCGATGATCCGCACGTCCACCCGCAACGGCTGGTTGGAGCCCACGGGCTCCACCTCGCCATCCTGCAGCGTGCGCAACAGCTTCGCCTGCAGGCCGAGCGGCATGTCGCCGATCTCATCGAGAAACAGCGTGCCCTCATGGGCAATCTGGAACTTGCCCGGCCGCGGCTGGCGGGCGGCGCCGGTGAAGGCGCCCGGTGCCACGCCGAAGAATTCCGCCTCCAGCAGGTTCTCCGGCACGGCCGCCACATTGATGGCCACGAATGGCCGGCTCATGCGCTTGGAGGCCGCGTGGATCGCATGCGCGGCCATTTCCTTCCCCGTGCCGGTCTCGCCGAGGAGCAGAACGGCAGACCCGACCTCGCCGGCCCGGCGCAGCAGGCGCGCCAGCTGCCGCATGGCGGGGCTCGCACCCAGGATGTGCTCGGCGGTGAAGCGGACGGCCCGCTTGGCGGAGAAGGCCTGCTCCATCCGGCTGAGGCGCGACTGCATCTGGTGGAGCCGCTCGGCGATGGGCCGCAGATAGGGAATGCTGTCCTTCAGGGCGAAGGCGATGGCGCCGATGATCGCGCCCGTCTCGTCCCGCAGCGGAAGGCGCGTCACCAGCAGCCAGCGATCGCCATACTGGATGATGTCGAGGGGATGGGGCTGGCCGGTCTCCACCACCTCGCGCATCCGGCTATGGGGGATGACACGCTCGATCTCCTGCCCCACGAGATCGGCAAGGTCCGACTTGCCGAGCAGCGCCAGCTGGCCTGCGCTGAACCAGACGACCCGGGATTCGCGATCGACCAGGGTCGCCCCGTCGATCATGCCCTCCACCACACCCAGAAGGGCTCTGGCAGAGGCGAAGCATTCGTCGGCGATGGTGGTCATGGCGGCCATCCGGAGGATGCGTGTCCAGTTTTCTGGAAAATTCTGTCGTCCACCTGGACATCAGGCGGAGAGCCGGGTGTCAACTGCTAATGTAGGCGCAGGACCGAGTGCCAGCGTCCACGTCGAGGTGCTCGCGTCCGGATTTTTGGACGAACTTGGCGTCGAGCTTGGCCGGATGGCTCGCGCAAAGCCTTGATTCTGCTAGCTCCGCATGGCGCCCCCTCCGCTGGCACGCGCCTTGCCCAAGGAAACGGCAAAACAGGTCGCTCCAGCCCGGGGCGTAAGACATCGGGATGAAATGCAGCCGAAGAGGATCGCCGTCATTGGCGCCGGCCTGATGGGCCATGGCATCGCGCAGGCGTTCGCCTGCGCCGGGCTACCTGTTTCCATTTACGACGCGGATCAGGCGCGGCGCGCCAGCGTTCCCGACGGCATCCGCAAGAGCCTCGACGAGCTGGGAGCCGACCCCGCCGCCGCCGACCGGGTCACGCCCGCCGACACGCTCGCCTCGGCGGTTGCCGGTGCCGACGTGGTCATCGAGGCGGTGCCGGAAGATCTTGAGCTGAAGAAGCAGGTGTTCGCCGAGATCGAGGCTGCCGCCCCGCTTCACGCGCTGATCGCCAGCAACACCTCGGTCATTCCCATCACGCAGATCATGGCCGGGCTCGCGCACCGGCGGCGGGCCATGGGCACACATTGGTGGAACCCGCCGCACCAGATCCCCCTGGTGGAGGTGGTGCAGGCCGAGGACACGGGCGACGCCGAGGTCGCGGCCATGATGGCGCTCCTCGCCGGCATCGGAAAGAAGCCGGTGCATGTGCGCCGGGACGTGCCGGGCTTTATCGGCAACCGATTGCAGCACGCCATGTGGCGCGAGGCCATCGCGCTGGTTCAGGCTGGCGTCTGCGATGCCGCGACCGTGGACGAGGTGGTGAAGGAGAGCTTCGGCCGGCGCCTTGCGGTGCTGGGGCCGCTGGAGAATGCCGACCTTGTCGGCACGGACCTGACGCTGATGGTCCACCGCTATGTCCTGCATGATCTCGATCGCACGCCCGGCCCCCTTCCGCTACTGGAAGAGCTGGTCGCCGCCGGTCGCCTCGGCTTCAAGACCGGCCGGGGCTTCCGGGACTGGACCGAGGCGGAAGCGCAGGCGGTGCGCACGCGCCTCGCGGACCATCTGCGCCGGTTTGACGTTCACGACACATGAGAGAGACCACGCCATGAAAGGCCGCAACGCCATCGTCACCGGTTCCACCTCCGGCATCGGGCTCGCCATCGCGCGGGCTCTTGCCGCCGAGGGCTGCAACGTGATGCTCAACGGACTCGGCGACGCAGGCGAGATCGAGGCGGTCCGTGCCGATCTCGCCGCTTCCGCCGGGACGACGATCGCCTATCACGGGGCCGACGTGAGCCGCCCGGCCGAAGTCCGCGCGCTGGTTGCGGCGGCGCGCGCGGAACTGGGCCCCTTGGACATCCTCGTGAACAATGCCGGCATCCAGCATGTCTCGGCGCTGGCGGATTTTCCAGACGAGCAGTGGGACCGCCTCGTTGCGGTGAACCTCTCCGCGGCCTTCCACGCGAGCAAGGCGGTCATCGGCTCCATGACGGAGCGGCGCTTTGGCCGCATCGTCAACATTGCCTCTGTGCTCGGGCTCGTCGGAGCGCCGCACAAGGCCGCCTACGTGGCCACCAAGCACGGCCTCGTGGGGCTCACCAAGTCCATCGCCATCGAGGTGGCGGAGACCGGCGTGACCTGCAACGCCGTCTGCCCGGGCATGGTGATGACGCCGATCATCGAGATGCAGGTGGCCGACCAGGCGAAGGTCACGGGCCTGTCGCCCGAGGACGTGGTGAAGGAGGTGTTCCTCCAGAACCAGCCCATCCGTCGGCCCGTGACGGCGGAGGAGATCGCCGGCGCGGTCGTGTTCCTGTGCTCGCCGGCCGGCTCCGGCGTCACGGGCACGACGCTGGCGGTGGATGGCGGCTACGTCGCCCGCTGAGGGCGGCGGCGATCGTTTCGACGCGTTCAAACATAAAATCAGGGAGGATACGCATGAAGGGTCTCATGGTTGCCGCGGCGCTCGGCACGGCTGTCGCCGGGCTCGCTGGGCCGGCCTTCGCCCAGATGTCGGACGGCAAGATCAAGATCGGCCTCCTGTCCGATCTCGCCGGCGTCTATTCCGACATCAACGGAGAGGGCTCGGCCCAGGCGGCGCGGCTCGCGGCGGAAGAGTTCGGCAATGCCATCAACGGCGTTCCGGTGGAAATCATCGTCGGCGATCACCAGAACAAAGCGGACGTGGCGGCGAGCCTCGCCCGCAAGTGGATCGACACCGAGCAGGTGGACGTGATCGCGGACGTGCCCAATTCCGCCGCCGCGCTGGCCGTGCAGGCCATCACCAAGGAGCGCAAGCGCATCTTCCTCATGTCCGGCCCCGGCTCGGTGGACCTCACCGGCAAGGCATGCAGCCCGTATGGCTTCATGTGGACGTGGGACACCCACTCGGTCTCCTCGGCCACCGCCCGCGCCCTGGTGAACAAGGGCGACAAGAGCTGGTTCTTCATCACCGCCGACTATGCGTTCGGCCATTCGCTGGAGGAGGAGGCGTCCAAGACGGTGAAGGCGCTGGGCGGCAACGTGAAAGGCGGCGTGCGCGTGCCCCTCGCGACGTCTGATTTCTCCTCCTTCCTGCTGCAGGCGCAGGCCTCCGGCGCCAAGGTGGTGGCCCTCGCCAATGCCGGCGGCGACACCATCAATTCCGTGAAGCAGGCGACCGAGTTCGGCCTGCCGCAGGGCGGCCAGACGCTCGCCGGACTGCTCCTCAACATCAACGACATCCACGCGCTGACCCTGCCGGTGGCGAAGGGCCTCATCCTGTCCAACTCGTTCTACTGGGACATGAACGACGAAACCCGCGCCTGGTCCAAGAAGTTCGAGGAGAAGACCGGCCGCAAGCCCTCCATGAACCAGGCGGGCGTCTATTCCGCCGTCCGCCACTATCTCCAGGCGGTGAAGGACCTCGGCACGGATGACTCGGACAAGGTGGCCGCCAAGATGCGCGCCACGCCCGTCACCGACATGATGATGAAGGACGCGAAGATCGGCGAGAACGGGCGCGTATTCAACAACATGTACCTGTTCGAGGTGAAGAAGCCCCAGGATTCGAAGGGCCCCTGGGACTATCTCACGTTGCTCGAAACGGTGCCCGGCGCCGAGGCCTATATCCCGGTCAAGGATAGCGGCTGCCCGCTGGTGAAGTAGCCGGACCAGCATCTCGGGTGACTTCGTCGGTCCTGCCCAGGGAGGTGAAGGCAGCCACCGAGGCGCACTGCCGAATGAGGATCAGCACCGCCGTATTTGCCAGTTCACGGCGGTGCTGGACCCTACGTTCGGTGTGGGTGAGGTGGTTCATTGGGGCGGGCGGGTATCGGGTCACGCGCATGTTTGTCTCAGGCGCGGCCGCGCGGAAACGGCTGAGCACGGAGAAGTCAGCTTCTTGTCTTGAGGCGCTCGGTGAGCTGCAGCATCTGGCGCAGCAACGTGGAGCCGTCGTTGCGGCGGTGGCTCAAGATGATCGGGCTCGAGAAGGGCTCGTCGAGGTCGAGGAAGCGCACATCGCCGCGCCCCAGCCGGCGGATCGAGGCCGGCACCACGCAGATGCCGGCGCCCGAAGCCACCAATCCCAGCGCGGTCTGCACATCGCGGGCCTCCATGCCGATGCGCGGCGTGATCCCGGCCTCGCGGTAAAAGGACAGCACCTGGTCGGCATAGCTCGGGCGCGGTGAGTGAGGATAGAGGATGAGCGGCTCGGCCTCGACGTCCGCGAGCCGCGGCCGCACTTTCGCCCCTGCCATCTCGTGCGACGCGCAGATGGCGATGCACAGCGTTTCCTCCCGCAGCACGTCGCGCACCAGCGCATCATCCTCGAAGCGCAAGCGGCCGAAGCCCACGTCGATGCGCCCGTCCTTCAACGCGGCGATCTGCTCGAGCGTCGTCATCTCCATGAGTTGCACCTGCACCTCGGGTGAAAGGATGCGGAACTCACGGATCAGCTCCGGCAGCGCGTCGTAGAGCGTGGACGCGACGAAGCCGATGTTGAACTGGAAGACCATGCGCATCCCGATGCGCCGCGTGGTGGCCTTCATTTCCTCCACCCGCTGGAGCAATTGCACGCTCTGCTCGAACAGATGGCGGCCAGCCTCGGTCAGGGTCAGCGGCCTCCCGCGATCGAGCAGGCGCACGCCCATTTCCTCCTCCAGCTGCTGGATCTGCCGGCTGAGCGGCGGCTGGGCCATATTGAGCTTCTCGGCCGCGCGGCTGAACGAGCCTTCCGCGGCGACGGTGGTGAAGTAGCGCAGATGCCGCAGGTCCATGTCCCGCCCCGTCTCGATACCTGACAAGTATGGTCGCCGCGCGAACCCAATCAATCGGCGCTATTTTTTCCTGACATACCGCGGTTCGCATCGGCTTTCATACCCTCAAAGTATGAATATACACTCATTTGGTCTTAGCCCACCGACCTCTTGCGCCTTAGTTTGCCGCGAAGGGAAGAAACGTCCGGACGGAGGTGCCGAAGGCCCCCGACTGGAACACTACGCGGCCGACGCCGCGGGAGGGCCATGTTCGCCAGCCGCATTGCCACGTCCGGCTTCCGCGCCATCCACCGGGACGGCTATGCCCGCGGGCGCGAGGCCATCCTCTGCGCGATCACCCCGCACACCACCATCACCGCAGGCGCCGAGACACCCGCGACGCCGCAGGCCATGGCGTCGGAGCTGAATGCCGGCATGTCGGGCTCACGCCTCGCCGTCTTTTTTCCCGCCATGCATCTCCTCGCCGCCGAACTGCGGCGAGACATCGCCCCCTCCTTTCCAAAACGTCAGAACATCTGAGGAGACCCCATGCCAACGCCCACTGCCGTCACACGGGACATCAAGGACATTATCGACGCTGGCTCGATGACCGGCCGCCGCTGGGCGGTCGTCGCGCTGTGCTTCATGATCGCGCTGCTCGACGGCTTCGACACCCAGTCGATCGCCTTTATCGGCCCCGCGATCGCGCAGGAGTTCGGCATGAAGGCGGCGGACATGACCTGGGTCATCACCGCATCCATCATCGGCATGACGCTGGGCGCCATCGGCCTCGGCAGTTTCGGCGACAAATTCGGGCGCCGCAGGGCCATCCTCATCGCGGTGTTCCTGTTTGGCGTGTTTTCGCTGATGGGCGCTTACGCCACCTCGCCCAGCCAGATCATCGTGTTGCGCTTCCTCATCGGCATCGGCATGGGCGGCGCGACGCCCTCCCTGCTGGCGCTCGCCGGCGAATACAGCACCTCGTCGAAGCGCGGCCTCATGATCACCGGCGTGCTCCTCGGCCTGCCTGCCGGCGCCATGCTGGGCGGCCTCATTGCGGCGAGCTGGCTGCCGGTGCTCGGCTGGCGCGGCATCTTCCTGCTGGGCGGCGTGGTGCCGCTGGCGCTGATGGTCGTGATCTACTTCCTGCTGCCGGAATCCCCCGCCTATCTCGTCTCCCGCAAGCAGAATGATGGCCAGAACCAGGCCCGCAAGCTGATCGAGCAGATGACCGGCCAGAGGATCCCCGACGGCGTGCGCCTCGTGAGCCCCGCCAAGGTGACGCACGGCGCCTCCATTGCAGGGCTGTTCGAGGGCCGCTACCGCAACGTGACGCTGGCGATCTCGGCCATCTACCTGTTCAACTGGATCGCGTGGTTCCTGCTGCTCCAGTGGCTGCCCACCGCGCTCACCACGCTGGGCCTTGAGAAGGCGCAGGCGGCCTACGGCACCGTGACGGTCAACGCCGCCTTTATCGCCATGGCGCTGCCGCTCTCGGCCTTCCTGCCCAAGGTGGACGCCCGCAAGCTGCTGGTGTGCATGTTCCTCGTGGGCATCGGCGTCGCGATTGGCCTCGGCCTTGCCGGCGACCGCTGGCCGGTGGTGTTCACACTGATCGCGCTCGCCGGGTTCGGCATCGGCGGCCAGCAGCTCGTGCTCAACTATCTGATCGCCAATGCCTATCCCACCCAGCTTCGCGCCACCGCCACCGGCTGGGGCATCGGCATCGGCCGCTCGGGGGCCATCGTCGGCTCCGCCATCGGCGGTCAGCTTCTGACGGGCGCGGGTCCGTCCGGCTACTTCATGGCGCTCGCCATCCCGCTGACCATCGCCGCGCTGGCCACCCTCACGGTGCGTCCGTCCGGCGAGGAGCAGGGTGTTCCCGTGCCGGCCGCCCACTAGAGGACGGCCCAGTCCGATTGCAGCGCAATCACCACCCCGAAAAGGCCGCGGCATTCAAGCCGCGGCCATCAAGCGGAAAGTATCAATCCCAATTTTAGGAAATAATACTGCAGCATAAATTCAATCTAACATCTTTTCGCGCGTCGAAATTCAATCATCCGGGCCGTTCGCCCGCTGTCATTCCTCTCCGACGACCCAGGAGCAAGACCGTGCCCGAGGCTGTGAGAGTCGTTGATATCGAAACCTTCCTCGTCGACCTGCCGACCATCCGCCCGCACCAGCTCGCCATGACGACCATCCACCAGCAGACGCTGATGATCGTGCGTCTGCGCATGTCGGACGGCATCGTCGGCATCGGCGAGGGCACCACCATCGGCGGCCTCGCCTATGGGCCCGAAAGCCCCGAGGGGATGAAGCTTGCCATCGATACCTATTTCGCGCCGATCCTGAAGGCATGCGATGCGCGCCGCATCGGCCGCACGATGGCGACCATCGGAACGTGCGTGCAGGGCAACCACTTCGCCAAGTGTGCGGTCGAAACCGCCCTGCTCGACGCCATGGGCCAGAGGGTGAGCCTCCCCATCTCCGAATTGCTCGGCGGACGCCAGCACGACCGCCTGCCGGTGGCCTGGACCCTCGCGAGCGGCGACACCGGCCGCGACATCGCGGAGGCGGAGGAGATGCTGGCGCAGCGGCGGCATAACATCTTCAAGCTCAAGATCGGCAAGGGCGACCCGCGCACCAACGTCGCCCACGTGGCTGCCATCAAGAAAGCGCTCGGCGCGCGCGCCTCGGTGCGGGTGGACATCAACCAGGCGTGGTCAGAGGCCACCGCCTCCGCCATGTTGCCTCTGCT
>JAYSCE010000007.1:20861-23538 GCA_041915035.1 Xanthobacter sp. | reverse complement strand
AACCGTCGCATGCTTGCGAACCGCACGCTGCAACTGGAGCGCATGCTGGGCGAAATCTCCGTGGTCGAAAGTCCGCAGGCGCTGCTCTCCGGCTTCATTACGGTCGGTCGCGCGGTGCGGAGGATCGGCTATAGTGATTTGTGCCAGCACTATTTCAATCTGCGGGCCGCGGGGGCGAGCCGCGAGGATGCGCTCGCCGCGCTTGCCGCGCCCGCCGCCGAACGGAGGAACCCATGAGCGTCCCCCCCGCCGCGCTTGCGCGGGGCATCGCGGGCGCGGGAAATGCGGATGCCGCGCCGGCCGTGCCGCGCCGGGTTTCCCTGCGCACCCGTGTGCTCGGCGCCGTGCTGGCCATCAATCTGGTCGCCGCAGTGGTGGCGGGCGCGGTGGTGGTGGTAAATGCGCGGGTCGCGGCGGGGCGCGAGATGGTCGCCTCCATCGAGATGGCCGAGAACATGGTCCGCGAGGTGGCCGAGCGCGTCGCCACGGAGCCGGGCACCACCCTTGCTGCAGCTTTCCCGCCCCACCTGCGCCATCTGCGCCATGTGCGCATTTCTCTCGAGGGGCCCGATGGCCGGCCGGCCGTGCTGCCCGCCGACGGCGCGCCCGCGGGAGGGGAGGCCGCACCCTCCTGGTTCGCCCGGCTCATCGGCGTGTCGCAGGTTACGCGGCGGATCGACGTGGTGGCGGACGGCACCCTCATCGGCCGCGTCCGCATCGAGGGCGTGCCGGACGACGAGGTGGCCGAGGTCTGGGACGACGTGTTCGATTTCGCCAGCGTCGCCTTGGCCGTCAATTTCGCCATCCTCTCCGCCCTGTTCGTCGCCCTCGGGCAGGTGCGGCGCGATCTCTCCCGCTTTCGCGATGGTATTGACGAACTGGAACACAACGAGTTCGCCTGCCGGGTCGAGCCGCCCCGCACCCGCGAATTGGCCGAGGTGGCGGAACGCTTCAATGCCTTCGCCGAAACCCTCGGCGCGGCGCGGGAGGAAAATGCCCACCTTTACGCCCGCCTCGTGAGCCTGCAGGAGGACGAGCGGCGGCAGATCGCCGGCGACCTGCACGACGAACTCGGGCCGCTCATGTTCGGCCTGAAGGCCAGCGCCGATTCGCTGGCCCGCCTCGCCGCCACGGCCCCGCCGAGAATGCCGAGCGCATGGTGGCGCGGGCGAAGAGCCTGATCGAGATCGTCGAGCGCATGCAGGTGGCCAACCGCCGCCTCCTCACCCGCATCCGCCCGGCCGCCCTCGATCACGTGCCGCTGAAGGACGTGCTCTCCAGTCTCGTCGCCGATTTCCGCCAGCACGATCCCGAGCGGCGATTCGCGCTGGAGGCGGGGGTGCTCGCCGATCACTACGAGCCGACGTTCGACGCCACGGTCTATCGCTGCGCGCAGGAGGGCGTTACCAACGCGCTCAAGCATGGCAACGCCCGTTCGGTGCGCATCGCCGTGGGAGAGGAGGGGCGGGGTGGCGCGGGGCGATTGCTGCGCATCGTCGTCACCGACGACGGCCAGGGGCCGCCCGCCATTCCGGTGATGGGGCACGGCCTGTCCGGCATGAAGGAGCGGGTGCAGGCGCTCGGTGGCGCCTGCCGGCTGGAGCGCGCGCCACAGGGCGGTGCGCGGCTTTTTGTGGAGCTTCCCATCCCGTTGGGGCATTCTGCCCCTGCGTCTTCGGTCTCCGCCGAGGGCAGGCGCATGCGTTCAGGTCCAGGGCATCCGGTATGACCAGCGTTCTCCTCATCGACGACCATCCCATCGTGCTGCAGGGCTGCCGGCACCTGCTGGAGGACGCGGGCGTCTCCGACCTGATGGAGGCGCAGACGGCGTTGGCCGGCTATCGCCTGTTCCGGCGCAAGCGGCCCGACGTGGTGATCGTGGACCTTGCGCTCAATGGCAGCGGCCTCGCCGGCCTTGCCCTGGTGCGGCGCCTGAGGGCGCAGGCGGCGCGCATGCCCATCCTCGTCTTCTCCATGCACGCGGATCCGGTGATCGCCAGCCGTGCGCTGGAGGCGGGCGCGACGGGCTATCTCCTCAAGGATACCTCGCCCAACGATCTGATCGAGGCCTTCGAGAAGGTGCGGCGCGGCCAGCCCTACATCAGCCATGACCTCGCGCTGGAGGTGGCCCTGCTCGGCACCCGGGGACGCAGCGGCGTCATGGCCGATCTTACCCCGCGCGAGCTGCAGGTGCTGGCCCTGCTTGCCGAGGGCAAGGCCTATGGCCAGATCGCCGACGAACTGGGCGTCAGCTACAAGACGGTGGCCAACACCTGCTCCCAGCTCAAGGCCAAGCTCGGCGCGACGAATCTCGCCGAACTGATCCACCGCGCCATCCAGTACGTCGCCGGCGCTCCATCCGGACGAAAGAACTAGGTTCTGTCTCAGCCCAGCGCGCGGGCGAGGGCGAGCAGCATCTCGTCCTTGCCGCGCGGTGCCATGGCCGAGATGCCGAGGGGGCAGCCGTCCAGCGTCGCCAGTGACAGCGAGATCTGCGGCGTTCCCGCGTGGCCGGACAGGCACAGAAGCTCGATGGCGCGGGCGCGGAAGGCTTCAAGATCGGCAAGTGGCGTGCCCCGGAGGGGTGCGATGCCGGGGGCGGTGGGCAGGAGGAGAATGCCATCCTCGCCCAAGAGCGCATCAAGCCGCGCCCGCACCGCAACCCGCAAGGCCCGCG
>JAYSCE010000007.1:0-20851 GCA_041915035.1 Xanthobacter sp. | reverse complement strand
CGACCTCGGCCGGATCAAGCGTCGCGGCGGCGGCACAGCGCTCCTTCACGCCGGGGCCGAAGTCCGGCTGCGCCGCGCGCACCCAGTCCGCGTGCGCCTCCCAGGCGTCGGCCGATTGCAAGATGCGGAAGGCATTGCGCCAGTGGGGCAGCGCGCCATGGGCCACGTCCACCTCCTCCGCCGCCCCATAGAGGGCCGTGATCCGCGCCAGGGGCGGTGCCAGCGCCGCCGTTACCTTCGGCCCGGCCGCCTCGAACAGGTCGCGGGCGAGGAGAAGCCGCGGCGCGGGCATCGACTGAAGGCCCCCAAGCAGCACGGCGCCGACCTTTCCGAACGTCTCCGCGTCGCGGGCGAACCAGCCTACCGTGTCGTAGGAGGGGGCCAGCGGCACCGCGCCGGCGATGGGGATGCGCCCGTGAGTCGGCCGCAGCCCGATCAGGCCGCAATAGCTCGCCGGCAGCCGCACCGAGCCGCCGGTGTCCGAGCCGATGGCGAAGTCGACGAGCCCGCCCGCCGTCGCCGCCGCCGACCCGGAGGAGGAGCCGCCGGGAATGCGCCCCGGTGCCGCGGGGTTGATGGGCGTGCCGTAATGGTGGTTTTCGCCGTTGAGGCTCCAGGCCATCTCGTCCGTATGGGTCTTGCCCACGAGGCGCGCACCGGCGGCGAGCAGCATGTCCACAACCGGAGCAGTCTCGGACGGCACCCCGTGGCTCGCCAGCCACGCCGGGCTCCCCGCCGCCGTGGGCACGCCGGCCACGTGGAACAGGTCCTTCAGCGCGAAGGCGAGGCCGTCGAGCGGCCCCGTGCCCGTGGGGGCAAGCTCGAAGTGGCCATGGGAGACGAAGGCGTCGAGCGTGTCATTCACCGGCATGAGCGATCCGTGGGCGGCGGGTGGCGAAAGAGGGTGGGGCGCAAGGCTTATCCGATCCGCGCGCCCGTGTCTTCGCGTGCTGCGTCCTGCAACCCGGGCGGGGTTGGGCGTGGCGCCCTCTGCTGCTATCACCGGGCGGGCGCTCGAGGATCTTCAGCCATGTTCAACTGGAACGACCTGATCTTCTTCCTCGAACTGGCGCGGCAGGGCCGGCTTATGCCGGCGGCGCGGCGGCTGAAGGTGGACCACACCACGGTCTCCCGCCGCATCAGCGAGCTGGAAAAGGATCTTTCCCTCAAGCTGTTCGACCGCAAGCCCGACGGCTTCGTGCTGACCGAGCCGGGCCATCGTCTGTTTGCCGTCGCCGAGCGCATCGAGCAGGAGGCGGTGGGCGTCGAGGAGACGTTGCAGGCGGCGCCCAGCGCGCCGCGCGGGCATGTGCGCGTCGCCTCCATGGAGGGCATCGGCGCCTTCTACCTCGCCGAGCGCTTCGCCGAACTGGCGGAGAAGGAGCCGGGGCTGGTGGTGGAACTGGTCACCGAGCGCCATCTCATCAATCTCACCAAGCGCGAGGCGGACATCTCGATCTCCTTCGTGCCGCCGCAGGGCCAGCGCCTCGCCGTGCGCAAGATCGGCGCCTTCCGCCTCGCGCTCTATGCGGCCCCCGACTATGTGCGCCGCTTCGGCATGCCGAGGACGCGGGCGGAGCTGCCGTCCCACACCTTTGTGGACTATGTGGAGGATCTCGTCGCCATCCAGCCGGTGCATTGGCTTTTGGATGTGCTGGAGCCGCTGAAGGTGTCGTTCCGCTCCACCTCCATGCACGCCCAGCAGAATGCGGTGGCGCGCGGCGCCGGCATCGGCCTCCTGCCGCTGTTCTCGGCCAAGAGCAATCCGCGCCTCATCCCCATCCTCACCGACGAGGTGGTGGTGATGCGCGACATCTATGTGAGCGTCCACGAGGACCTGGAATTCATGGGCCGCTTCCGCGCCGTGCTCCAGCACCTCGCCGAGGTGGTGCCGCGCGCCGCGGCCTAACTGACGCAATTCTGTTCTTGTGGGGGGCGGGCGGGCCCAGTCTCCGGAGGCCGTCATGGCCGGGCTTGACCCGGCAATCCACGTGGTGAGGCTGGGAACGGCTCTTGAAGTGGAGCGCATGCGTCCCGACGTGGATGCCCGGGACAAGCCCGGGCATGACGACGTGACAATGCCTGAACCGGTTGGCTCTACACCCGCTCGCCCGGCAGAAAGCCCAGCAGCCCCGTCCCCGGCGCGCAGTTCACGTATTCGAACTGGTGCGTGTCGTCCTCGGGCAGCACGAACACCTCGTGCCAGGTGCGCAGCTGGTTGGCCTTGCCGTATTTGCGATAGCGGGCGATGGCGGCGGAGAAGATGGCCTCGTGGGTGGGGTGGTGCTCGGCCCAGTTTTCCAGATGGCCGAGGGAGAGGAAGTAGCCGAGCGCGTGGGTTTCCAGCACCGGCACACCCGCCGCGTCGCAGGTCTGCTGGAAGCGCAGGGAGGCGCAGCCGGAGGCTTCGCCGTTTTCTTTCAGGAAATCCATGCCCTTGAGCAAAGGCTCGCGCAGCTCACGCATGTAGTTGTCCGCCTGCTCGGGATCGCAGCGGCCCCAGAAGGCGGCGGAGCGGATGACCGCGAAATTGTGGGGAATGGCGAGCCGCCACCGCGCGCCCTTCGTCTCCCGCTCCACCGGCACCAGCGCGGCAACCGGGCTCTCCAGCGTGTCGGCGGCGGCGAGGGGGATACGGTCGCGCATGGCGCCGTAATAGCCGCACCACGGGGTGGGATAGAGCGCCACGTCCGGCGCGGCGGAGAGGCCGCCGGCATAGTCCTGCCAGTAGATGCTTTCCTGCCGCTCCACCGGCACGGTCATGCTCTCGCGGAAATAGCCGGTGGGCTCGGAGAGGCGGGCGTCGTCGTCCCACCAGCCGGTGACGACTGGGTCGGCGAGGAAGCGGTCGCGCTTCGCCTCGTCCAGCCAGTAGGCGGCGACGATGTGGGTATAGAGCCCGTTCTGATCCACGAAGGCGGCATGGTCGCTGACGGTAGGGCCATCCGGCAGCGCCAGCGCCGCCTCGATCCAGCCGAAGAAGGGGGAGGCGTGGACCTCCTCCGCGCTCTTGCCCTGCACGCCATGGAAGGCGACGCAGAGCGCGCGGCAATTGTTGGCGAAGGCGGTGGACCAGCGCTGCACCACCGGCTCGAAGCCCTTCGGCTTGCGCAGGGGATGGACGCGATCATAGACGGGCATGGCCATGGGGTATCGTCCTTTTTTGCCATCGGCCTCGGTCTTCGACCGATGCCAAGTGGGCCCGCTCATGCGCCGCGCGGGCTATTGGTGATTTTCGTCAGTGAACGCCGAAATAGGCCTTGTGCAACTCGCCGTCGGCGGCGAGCGCCGCGCTGGTGCCCGAGGCGACGACCCGGCCCTGCGCCAGAACATAGCCGTCGTCCGCCACATCCAGAGTCTGCCGCACGTTCTGCTCCACGAGGAGGATGGTGTAGCCCTCCTCCTTCAGCTGCCGGACGATGCGGAACACCTCCGAGACGAACAAAGGCGACAGGCCCAGGGACGGCTCGTCGAACACGATCAGCTCCGGGTCGGTCATCAGCCCGCGGGCGATGGAGAGCATGGAGCGCTCGCCGCCGGAGAGGGTGCCGGCGAGCTGGTTGCGCCGCTCCTTCAGGCGCGGGAAGGTCTCGAACATCCGCTCCATGCGGGCGGCGAGGCGATGGCGGTCCTTCTCCAGAAGGCCGCCGACCTTGAGGTTCTCCAGCACGCTCATGCGCGGGAGCACGCGGTTGCCTTCCGGCACGGTGGCGATGCCCAGCGCGGCGATGCGGTGGGTGGCCAGGTTGGTGATGGTGTCGCCGCCGAACGCCACCGATCCGCGCCGCACCGGCGTCAGCCCCAGGATGGAGCGGATGAGGGTCGATTTGCCCGCCCCGTTGGCGCCGAGGATGCAGGTGATGCGGCCGGGCTTCGCCTCGATGGAGACGTCGTGCAGCACGTCCGCGCGGTCATAGCCGGTGGTGACGCCGGAGACGGAGAGGCGGCGTGAGGCTTCAGGACGGGAGGCATCTGGGCGCGACAGTTCGGGCCGGGTCATTGCGCGCCTCCCAGATAAGCGGTCTGCACCTCGCGATCGGCGATGAGGGCGTCGAACGGCCCCTCGAAGATCTTCTTGCCAAAGTTGAGCACGATGCAGCGGTCCGAGATGCGGCGGATCACGTCCATCTCATGCTCCACGAGGACGATGGCGAGGTCGGGCATCTCCTCCCGGAAGGCCAGAAGGTCGTCCATCAGCGCCCGGGTTTCCTCGTGGGTCATGCCGGCGGAGGGCTCGTCCAGCAAGAGCAGGCGCGGGGCGCCCACGAGCGCGCGGCAGATCTCGATGCGCCGCCGGTCGATCATGGTGAAGCTGCCGGCCGGCTTGAACAGATTGGCCGCGATCTGCGGGTTGAAGCGGCGGGTGAGGGCCGTCGCCCGTTCCACCAGCTCGGTCAGCTGGCGGCGGAAGCGGCCGCGCAGCACAAGGGCGGAAAGGAGGCTGAGGTCGAGCCGCCCGAGCGCGCCGAGCGCGATGTTGTCGAACACCGTCTGGTCCAGCATCAGGCGCGAGCGCTGGAAAGTGCGGGCGACGCCGGCCCGACCGATCTCCTGCGCCGAACGGGCGAACAGGTCCTGCGCCTCCAGCTGCACCGCCCCCGCCGAGGGCTTGTAGAGCCCGGTAAGCACGTTGAAGAAGGTGGTCTTGCCGGAGCCATTGGGGCCGACAAGGCCGATGGTTTCGCCCTTCCCCACGCTGATGTCGAGGGCGTCCAAGGCGGTGAGGCCGCCAAAGCGCATGGTGAGGCCGGAGCAGGCGAGCAGGGCACTCATCGCGTGCCTCCCGTGAGCAGTGCGGAGAAATCGCGCGCCGCACGAGGCATGAGGCCGGCGGGGCGGAAGCGCAAGATGGCGATGACCAGCAGGGCGAAGATGACGAGCCGGAATTCCTGGATCGCCTGCAATTTCTCCGGGATGACGAGGATGACCACCGCCGCCACCACCGCGCCCCAGAGATTGCCGAGCCCGCCTAGCACGAGGATGGACAGCATGATGAGGCTGTCGCCGAAATTGGCGCTGTTGGGGTTCACGAAGCCGTTCATCATGCCGTAGAGCGCGCCTGCGACGCCGATCATGGCATTGCCGAGCAGGAAGGCGGTGGCCTTCCAGCGGGCGATGGAGAGGCCGAAGACGCTCGCCGCCACCTCGTCCGAGCGCACCGCATCCAGCGCCACGCCCACGAACGAATTTTCCAGCCGCCGCACCAGGAAGAAGGCGAGGGCGAAGAGGGCGCAGGAGGCCAGCGCATAGGGCAGGTAGAACGAGACGTCGTAGGGCCCGATTTCGGTGACGCGGCTGAAGTCCAGCCCGAACAGGGAGAAGGATTTCACCTTCATACCCTGCGGGCCGCCTAGCACGTCGTTCACCTCCAGGAAGGCGCGCAGCAGCAGGCCGAAGGCGATGGTGACGAGGGCGGCGTAATGGCCCCGCGTGCGCAGCACCGGGAGCAGCAGGACGAGCCCGAGCACCGCCGCCGCAAGGCCGGCGATGACGAGGACGAGAAGGTGCGGGATGCCGGAATTCCCCAGCAGCGCCGCCACGTAGGCGCCCACAGCGAAGAACGCCGCCCCGGCGAAATTGGGCACGCCGGCAAACGCCATCTGCAATGTGAGACCCGCGGCGGCGGTGGCGAAGAGGGCGACCGTCGCCATCATCAGCAGCGTGTAGTGCTCCTCGCGCAGCACGGCGGCGATGGCAAGGATGCTGAGGGCAGCGGTGAGGTTCACCGTGCCGGGATGGGCGCGGCAGAGGCCGACGACGCGTCGGCCTACGGGCACCTTCTCCGCCAGCGCGAAGACAGCGACGAAGGCGGCGAGCAGCGCGATCACCTGGCCCTGCTGTTCGGCATGGAGCAGGAAGCCGCCGCCGGCGAACAGGAGGGCCACGGTGGCGGCCACGGCGAGGCGCGCGAGGCCGCTGGTGCGGGCCGTCTCAACGGGAACAGAGGGGGCAATTTCCGCCATGCTCATCTCACACCCGCTCGCTGGATTTCTCGGCGATGAGGCCGGTGGGGAACAGGCCGATGAGGGCGATGATGACGGCGAAGGCCACCACGTCCTTGTAGGCGCTGGTGAAGGGCAGCACGACGGTGACGAGGGTCTGCACGCCCGCGAACAGGAAGCCGCCGATGATCGGCCCGATGAGGCTGCCGAGGCCGCCCACAACCGCGCAGGCAAAGCCGATGATGCCGAGCATGACGCCCATGTTGAAGTTGATCTCCCGGTAGTAGAGCCCGAGCATCAGGCCCGCGAGGCCGGCCAGCATCGATCCCAACGCGAAGGTGCCGAGCACGGTGCGGTTGAAGCTGACGCCCGCGAGCTGCGCCACCTCCTCGTCCTGCGCCACCGCGCGGATGGAGAGGCCGAGGCGCGTGCGGGTGATGACGAGATGGGTGCCGACCACCACGGCGAGGCCGGCGAGGAGGATGATGACGCTGTCCACGCCCACGCTGAACGATCCCGCCTTCAGAACCCCTTCCGGCAGCAGGGCCGGGAAGGGCTTGGGATTGCCGCCATTGGGCACGCCGAGGCGGATGGCCTCGCGCAGCACGGTGCCGGCCATGAGAGTCGCCAGCAGCACGTTGACGCCGGGCGCGTTCTTGAGCGGCAGCACCAACAGCCGGCCGATGAGGACGCCCGAGAGGGCGCCCGCCCCCAGCGCCGCGATGAGCCCCACCGCCAGCGCCAGCGGCCCGGAGAGAGTGACGAGCCCCGCCATCAGCCCCGCCGCCCCGAAGGCGGAGAAGGCGCCGACGCTCACCACGTCGCCGTGGGAGAATTTGATCACGTCCAGCACGCCGAAGAACAGCGAGAAGCCGACCGCGACGATGGCGTAGATGGTGCCGAGCATCAGCCCGTTGAACAGGTATTGGGCGAGAAGTCCGGGATCCATGGCGGGTCTCTCAAGGGGAAGCGTGAACCGGCGCGCTGCAAGAAGGGCGCCGGGGGCGTTTCTGCACCGGGTGCCGCTCTCGCGCCTCGGCCGACTGCAGCGGAGCGCAGCGCAGGGAAAGGAGAGCCGTGGCCCAGCGCAAGGCTTCGCGGAAGGCGGCTCCATTCCTCGGCCGTGCGAAGCCTTTGCCGGCTTCGCCGACCTTTCCCCTGGACCCCGGATCGGCGCTCCACCTGCGGTGTCGCTGGTCCGGGGAACAGGGAGGGTGTCAGTTGCTCGCTGCCTTGCCCGGCAGCTTCTTGCTGCCCGTCGCATAGGCACTGTCCGGCCAGTAGACCCACTTGCCGTCCTGCAAGACATAGACGTTGGCGGAGACGATGTTCTGCCGGTGGTCGTCGAAATTGATCTCGCCCACCAGTGCCTTGTAGCCCTTGGTGGCGTTGAGCACGTCGCGCACCTTCTTGCGGTCCGGGCCGACCTTCTCGATGGCGTCCATGATGAGGTTGGCGGCGGAGAAGGCGAACGGGCCGTAGGCGTCCGGGTCCTCGCGGTAGCCGGCCTTGGCGTAGGCGTCCATGAAGGCCTTGCCGTCGGCGTACTTGGTCAGCGGCGCGCCATTGTGAAAGGAGACGGTGCCCTCGGCGGCGGGACCGGCGCCCTCGATGAAGCCGGCGCTCATGATGCCGGAGACGCCCGCGAGCTGCGCCGGGATGCCGAGCCGGTCCATCTGCGAGCGCACGCGCACGCCGAGCGGCGTGAGGCCGCCGATGAACACCACGTCGGGCTTCAGCTCCTTCACTTTGGTCAGCTCGGCGGTGAAGTCCTGCTGGTCCGGCGGCACCGGGAAGGTGGCGAGAATCTCGCCGCCCTGGGGCTTCAAATTCTCGGCGAAATACTTGTTCTGGCCCTTGCCGTAGTCGGTGGTGTCGTGGATGACGACGAAGGTCTTGAAGCCCTGCTTGGTGAGGAACTCCGCGGCCATCTTGCCTTCGTTGATCATGGTGCCGTTGACGCGGTGGATTTCCTTGTAGTCGTTGCCGTAGGTGATCTCCGGCAGCACCGCGCCCCACACCACCACCGGCAGGCCGAAGCGGTTGTAGGTATCCACCGTGGCGATGGCCACCGCCGAGCAATAATGGGTGATGCCGGCGATGATGGACTTGTCGGAGGCCGCCTTGGTGGCCACCTGCACGCCCACGTTGGGCTTGCACTCGTCGTCGAAGGGCACGAGCTCGTAGGTGTACTTCGCGTCGGGCTTCGCGTTGTGCAGGTCCACGGCGAGCGCCGCGGAATTGCGGCCGCCGAGCCCGGTGGCGGAATTGCCGCCGGTGAGCGGGCCGATGAAGGCGATCTTCACCGTGTCGCGGGCGAGTGCGGGCGCGGTGGCCAGTGACAGCGCCGCGAGGGCCATACCCGCAAGATTGAACAGCTTTCGAGCCGGGAGCTTTCGATCCGTTGCCATGTGATGATCCTCTGGAAGGGTTTGTTCTGTTGAGGTCGTGCGGCGCCGGTCGTTGCCGACACCGGTCGAGGGGAAATTCAGGCCGCGCCGTCGGCGAAGAGCACGTCCGCCGCGGGGTCGAGCGCCCCGTCCTCGGCCGCGCGGGCGATGGCCGCGCCCTCGGAGAAATAGGCCGGCTCGCGGGCGGAGCGGTCCACCTCCAGGTGGAACACGTCGAAGCGGTTGTAATAGCCCACCACGTCGTGGAACTGCTTGGGCTCCACGCAGCGGGCGGTGTCGATCTCGGCGTAGAGGATGCCCTCGTGCTCGCCCAGCACCTCGCCCACCACCTGGGAGGTGGGATCGAGCACCAGGGAGATGCCGCGCGGGGAATTGTCCATCACGTCGAGGCTCGCCTTGCCCATGGAGCCCATGGCCTCGCGCATGGCGGCATCAACGAAGCCCGAGGCGACGATGTTGAACACCTTGGCCTCGAAGGCGTGGGCGCCGGCGCGGATCTCGATGGCGCGCTTCAGGTCATAGGCGCCATCCTCCTCCGGGGGACGGGTCGGCCAGATCGGCGGATAGGAAGAGATGTGCACCTGCTCCCCCTGCGCCATCAGGGCATAGCGCGCGAGGGGATTGGTGTTCTCTCCGCAGATCAGCATGCCGACCCGGCCGATCTCGGTGGACGTGACGCGCAGGCCGCGCGCGTCGCCGTTCGCCCACACCAGCTTCTCGTAGAAGGTGGGGACGAGCTTCCTGTGGTGGTTGAGGATCGCGCCGTCCGGTCCGATCAGCACGTTTGAATTCCAGATGCAGCCGACGCTCGCATCCGTGCCCTCGGTGAAGCCGAGGGAGACGTGGACGCCATGCCGGCGCGCCGCCATGCGGATGGTGCGGATGGCGCCGTCTGAGAGCTTCTGCGCCTCGGCCACCAGCGCGCGGAAGAAGCCGTGATTGTAGATGGGCGCCGGAAAGCCGGGCAGGAAGGATTCCGGGAACACCACCAGCGACGCACCGTTGGCGGCGGCCTCGGCGATGAGGTCGCAGGCCTTCTCGGCGGTCTTGTCCGCATCCAGGAAGACGGACGAGGCGTGGCAGGCGGCGGCCTTGAAGCGGGGATATTGGACGGTCATCGGGCTCTTCTGCCAACGGGACGGTGGGGTTCGCCGGCTCATCATGGCGTGGGCAAGCGTGCGCGGAAGGGCGCAAATGTGCAGGGGGGCTTGCGCATATTCCTATGGGGCAGGCTCGGCAGAGGCGTCGGGGCGGGCGTCGGGGCCGCTCTGCCGCCACAGGATGCAATTGCCCCGCCTTGAGGCGCCCGCGCAGGAGGCGACGTGCGCAAAGGATGGCCTTCCGGAACATTACCGCAGCCTTTGCGCACCGCGCCTTGCAGGATTTCCGATGCCGGATGCCCCCCGAGCGCGACCAAACTTCCCCGGCGCGGCCAAGCGCCCCGCCTTCGCCCATTGCCTTGCGGGACGCGGCGAAGAATGATCCTCGTGAAAAATGCGCGCGGTGCCCGTCCGGGCTGTAACGTTCGGGCGGGCGCGTGCGAACTGACCTTCGGGAACGTGTAGATGGACGACCGCGAACTGCGGTGGGCGCAATTGATGCGGAGCGCGCTTGCCGGCGAGGGCGCGGCCTATGAGCAATTGCTGCGCGAGTTGGCGCCGGCGCTGCGCATCGTGGTCCAGCGCCGCCTCGTCCGCCTCGGCGCGCCGACGGCGGAGACGGAGGACGTGGTGCAGGAGACGCTGCTGGCGGTGCATCTGAAGCGTCACACCTGGCGCACGGAGGATCCGCTCGGGCCCTGGCTATGGACCATCGCCCGCAACAAGATGGTGGACCATCTGCGCCGGCGGGGGCGGCGGGTGGAGGTGCCGGTGGAGGACTTCGCCGAGTTCCTTCCGGCGCCGGAGGAGCGGCCGGATACCGGGGCTGCGGACGTGGAGCGCCACCTCGCTTTGCTGCCGCAGAAGCAGCAGGCGGTGCTGCGCTCCGTGGCGGTGGAGGGTGCCTCCGTCACCGAGACGGCGGAGCGGATGCGGATGACGCCGGGCGCGGTACGGGTGGCGCTGCACCGGGCCTTTGCGAGCCTTTCGGCCCGCCTGCGGGAGGAGTGAAGGACAAACGTGAAGACGGATGACCTCATACGCGCCCTCGCCGCTGATGCGCGGCCGGTGCGCAGCTTTTGGAGCACGCTGGCGCTCGCGCTCGCCCTGGGCGTGGTGGCGTCGGCGTGCGTGTTCGCGTGGCTGCTGGCGCCGCGCCCGCACCTGCTGGCCCTCATGACGGACTGGCGCCTCGTCTTCAAGTTCGCCGTAACGCTGTCGCTCGCCGCGTCGGCCGTGCTGCTGGGGATGCGCCTTTCGCAGCCCGGCGCGCCGGTGGCGCGGGCCGCGCGGGCGCTGTGGGTGCCGGTCCTGGTGCTCGCGGCCGGTGTCGCGGCCGAACTTTTGTTGACGCCCGCGAGCCAGTGGCGGCCCGAACTGGTTGGCCGCTATGCCATCTATTGCACGACGCTCATTCCGATGATCGCCGCTCCGGCGCTGGGCGCGCTCCTCCTCGCCCTGCGGCGCGGCGCCCCCACCCGCCCGACGCTCGCCGGCGCCGCCGCGGGCCTCGCCGCGGGGGGCATCGGCGCCGCTCTCTACGCGCTGCATTGCGTGGACGATTCTCCGCTGTTCGTCCTTGCCTGGTACAGCATCGCGGTGGCGGTGGTGACGGCGGTGGGCGCGCTGGTGGGTAGCCGGCTGCTGCGCTGGTAAGGCGTTGCGTGTCCGCATCGGGCCGCTTCTATCGGGCGAGGGCGGCTGAGCTGGCCACGCCGCACTGTTGCCCTTTGGTCGCTTGCCGGCTCCGTCTTCTCATTGCCGTTGCGTCACGGTCTGGACCGTGCCACCGCCCGTCGCTACCCCTAATTGCAACTCTGGTCAGGGAGAGTTGCGGTCATGGCGGCAAAGGCAAAAACCGGCTTCAGCGGGCTCGATAAGAGCAAGACGCTGGCCGAGAACACGGTGAATGCGAGTCCGGTTGTGCTGGATTCGAATGTGACGTTTGTGGCCCCAGCGAATGCCGCTTTTATGGATGCCTCATTCACGGTGAGCATGGCCAACTCGACCGCCCTCGATCATTTCAGCATATCCCAAGTCGGGGGCATCACCTTCTATGAGAATCCTGATCATACGGCTGAAATATACTATAATGAATTCTATATCGGCAGGGAGACAACGGCCGGAACCGATCAGTCTATGAATATAAGCCTTGTACCGGGTGTGACAGGTGAGGAAGTCTCAGCGCTCGCGCGTGCGATTTCCTACTCATATTCGGGCGACGCGCCATCGACTGCTGCGCGAGCGGTGATATTCTCGTTTTCTTCCCCTGGCACGACCTCCTCCGCCACCATGCAGCTCAAGCTCAAGCCGGAAGGGGATGCGCCGAAATTCTCCAATCTCAGCCCGACGCAGGCATTCCGGCCTGCAGCCGCGACAGCCGGCGTTGTCATCGACGCGGACGCCCATGTGACCAATCCCGATGGCACCGGCTTCAAGAATGGCAAGCTGAGCGTGCATCTGACGGGTGGAACATCCACGGATCAGTTTTATCTCTCGGCCGGTGCGTTCAGCATCACCGGCACAAAGCTGTATCTCGACGGCAAGCAGGTTGGCACCGTTTCCGCCAATGGGCTGTCCGGCCACGACTTGGCTTTCACTTTGAAGTCGGCCATTTCCGATGCCCAGATGAACGAGCTTCTGGACCAGGTGTCCTATCGTTCGACATCTCCGACGGCACCGACGAGCGCGCGCGATGTGACATTCACCGTCACCGATGCTGACAAGGGCGTGGCGAGCGCGCATGTCTTGCTGTCGTTCGAGAACCATGCGCCTACGATCGGGGCGACCAGTTGGGCAGGCGATACGGCGCTGCTTTCGGCGACGGCGACGGGGCAACACGGAAACGGAGAGAGCTGGTTGCCGACCATTTCGCCGGATGGCACCAAGGTGGCCTTTCTATCCGGCGCTGCGAATCTCGTGGCGGTGCCAGCTGGTGGATCTGTTCCTTCTGTCTTTAATCAGCAGGTCATGATCAAGGATCGCGTAACGGGCGACGTTGTTGTCGTTTCGTCCGATTCCCAAGGGCGGATCAGTAACGAGAGCAGCACCGGCGATATCGTGTTTTCGCCGGATGGCCACAAGGTTGCGTTTGTGTCGCTTGCATCCAATCTAATTCAAGGGGATACGAACGGAGTTGCTGATGTCTTTATCAAGGATCTAGATACTGGTGCAATCACCCGCGTCTCCACCGACGCAAATGGCGGGCAAGGGAGCTCTTCAAGCGAGCGACCGGTTTTTTCGCCAGATGGAACCAAAATCGCTTTCCAATCCTATTCCCCCTTCGTTGCCGGAGATACTGGGCACAACGACATTTTCGTGAAGGATTTGTCGACTGGCGCGATCACCCGTGTCTCGACCTATGCCGATGGCAAAGAATTCGGAGCCAATAGCGACGATCCCGTCTTTTCTCCCGATGGGACCAAGATCGCCTTTGTTGCAACGGGGTCGGAGGCAGGGCCGGGAGCTGTCGGACAATCAGCATATTACATTAAAGATCTCGTGACCGGCGAAATTAATTTCATTTCCTACGCTGGCGGCTCCACGCCGATAGCCCCGGTCTTTTCTCCGGATGGCACCAAGTTGGCCTTCCTTTCCTATGTGGCGGATCCCAGTGTCGGGTCATCGCACGGATCGATTCAGGTATTGGTAAAAGATCTAAATACAGGCGATGTGGCCGTAGTGAGCTCGAGTTCGCAAGGTATTTTCGGCAATGATTCGAGCTACGGAAGTATTTCATTTTCGGCCGATGGTGCGAAATTGGCTTTTGCCTCGGACGCGACGAATCTCGTAGTTGGGGACGATAATCAATATATGAGTGTTTTTCTGAAGGACCTGAATACGGGCGCAATCGTTCGATTTGGGGGCGATGGTGAAAGCTCATGCCCTGTTTTTACGCCCGATGGGCAGCATATTATATTTCAGTCGTATGCCTCGAATATCGTCGCCGGAGACACAAGTTCATCCAGTGATATCTTCATCGCCTCGATCGGCGCGCCCAATGTCCATGGGCCATTTGTCATCGACCAGAGCGGTCTGAAGAGCCTTTCGACATGGGGGACCATCCAGTTCGCCGATGCGGACGCCTCTGACACCCACACCGCCAGTGTCACCAGCCCCACCGATGCGCTGGGCACGCTTACGGCGAAGATCGTGAGCGATGCGAACGGTGCCGGCGTCGTCCAGTGGTCCTATTCGGTGGATGAGGCCAAGGTGGCACCGCTGGCCGATGGCGAGACGCGGGCGGAAACGTTTGTGGTCAAGGTGACGGATGCAACCGGCGCTGCCGCCACACAGGATGTGACTGTCACCCTGGTCGGCACCGGCGGCGGAACGGACGCGCGGGTTTCTGCCTTCTCCGTCTCGGGCGAGCCTCCGGCCGGGACAGATACGACCGCCCCCGATGCCGTTGCTTCGCTGAAGGCGGCGTTTCCCGGCGAGACCGACGAAATCGGCCAGCTGTTCGCAACCTTGGAAGCGCGGGCCGCGGGGCTGCTGGAGGCAACCTCGGGTGGCCACGGCCCGCATTCGGGGAACAGCCTGTCCGGCCTCCATCTGCCCGTGGTGCTGGCGGATGCGTTCGATGCCATCGCAGGGGCCATCCCGGACCACGCGATCCACGCAGCGCCGCTGCAGGGCCTGTCTGATCACGCCGCCGCGCTGGCGGCGCATGTGCAGGAGGCGCTGCACCCCCTCCACGTCGGCCACGACGCGCTCATCTGAGCCGCGCCAGCGCTTGCCAGGGCAGGGTGGCCGTGCCCATCTAGGGCGCGGCCATGGCGCAGGGAGCGGGCGATGACGGACGTTGGCGGCCGGGTTGGGACGCGGGCGGCAGGCGGCATCGATCGCCGCGGCCTGTTGATGGGCGCGGCAGCGCTGGCGGTGGCCGGCGGCGTGGGGGGGCGCGCGCAGGCGGCCTCTGGCGGGCTCATCGATGCGCACAGCCACAGCTGGGGCGGCGACCTCTCCCGCTATCCCATGGTCAATGGCCAGACCGCGCGCGACCGCGATCCGCCGGACTATGACATCGAGACCGTGCTGGCGCGGGAGAAGGCCATCGGCGTGTCGCGGGTCGTGCTTGTGCAGCACATCGGCTATTTCGGCTTCGACAGCTCCTATCTCACTGACGCGGCGCGGGCGCACCCCGGAACCTTCGCCGTGGTCGGGGCGGTGGACGACCGCCGAGCTGATGCCCCCGAGGCCATGCAGGCGGCGAAGGCGGCGGGCGTGAAGGGCTTTCGCCTGAGAGGCGTCAACACCCAATCCTGGCTCACGTCTCCCGTCATGGGGACCATCTGGTCCACGGCGGCGGAGGAAAGCCTCGTGCTGTGCCCGCTCCTGCGCGACAGCCCGGACATGAGCGACGACGCGCTCCTGCACATCGCCGAGATGTGCCGGCGCTATCCCGCGACCAGCGTCTGCCTCGATCACATGGCCCATGTGCGGCCCGGCGACCCCCGCCAGCTCGACCGGCTGATGGCGCTCTCCACCTTCCCGGGTGTGACGGTGAAGGTCTCCGGCCTCAACAAGTTCGACGCGCCCCCCTACGACCGGGTGATCCCGCAGCTCGTCGCGCTCCTCGCCGCCTTCGGCGCGGGCCGGCTGATGTGGGGTAGCGACATGCCGGTACTGGAGCGCGACCCGCCCAACACGCTTGAGGCGGCCTTCGAATTCATCGCCCGCCGCGCGCCCCTCGACGACCAGCAGCGCGACTGGCTGCTGAGGGGGACGGCCGAGCGGGTGTTCTTCGGCTGATCGATCGGGGCGCACGAGATAGTTGCGCGAAAGGGGCGCTGGGTAGTTTTACCTTACGGTATTCACGGTCTTTCACTGGTCATTTCACGTCTCCCGCAAGACGAACGATGGCGTTGGTTGCGTCATCTGCGTCGAGGCTGGTATTCTCGGAGTCCTTCGGGAAAGGAAGACACGCGGGGCTGGGACGGATGCGGGCCGGGTTGAGGAGCGAAACGCGGGGAGGCGCGGCCGGATCGGCCGGACGCGCGCACGCGGTTTTGCGCCTGCTCTTCGCCATGTTGCTGCTGGTCAACGGCATCGCTGCCTTCGTGCAGGCGGGCCATGCCGCCGGCCTCAGGTGGAATGCGGTGCAGGTCGAAGGCCTCGTTGCCGCCGGCCTCCTGTGCGAGCACGAGAGCGGGCAGGCCGGCCCTTCCGCTCCCGATCAATCCCCGTCGCATCCCTGTTGCGCGGACTGCATCGCCTGTCCCTGCGCGGACGGCATGCTTGCGCCGCCGCCTGTGGCCGTCGCCCTCGGCGCCGCGGGCGGATTTCACCTCGTGCGCGCCGACCTGCCGGCGGCGCAGCTCGCCATACAGGTTCCCTTCACGCGCGGGCCGCCGCCGCGCGCACCGCCCTCCCTCGTGAACGCCATCACGGCTGCCTGAACCCGCGCGCTCGCCCGCGCCTTCGGTTTCTCACGAGGATTTTTCATGACCAGGCTTCACGGGGCCGTCAGCCTTTGCGCGCTGACCGGCCTTCTTCTCGCTGCGCATCCCCCGTCCGCAAGCGCCCATGGCATCGCGGGTGACCGCGTGTTCCCGGCGACGCTCACCTTCGACGATCCGGCCGTGGCCGACGAACTCGCACTGCCCACCGTGCAATATCTGAAGGATGGCGACGGGGTCAGCGGCACCGGCTATTCGTTCGAATATGCCAAGACCATCACCCCGTGGCTGGGCATCTCCATCGGCAGCGGCTGGCTGCAGAACAGCCCCGGCCATTCGGGCTTCGACAATATCGAGACGACGCTGAAGGCGATGCTCCTCAACAATGCGGAGCACGAATTCATCTTCTCGGTGGGCCTCAGCATCGAGTGGGGCGGCACGGGCAATTCCAAGGTGGTGGACAGCTACACCACGGTCTCGCCCAACCTTTATTTCGGCAAGGGCTTCGGCGATCTGCCGGACAGCCTCGCCCTGCTGCGCCCCTTCGCCATCACCGGCCAATTGGGCTATGGCCTGCCCACCCAGCTCACCGACCCGCTGACCTTCGAATCGAATCCGCGCGTGGTCACCTGGGGCCTGTCGCTGCAATACAGCCTGCCCTATCTCAACCAGAACGTGCGCGAGATGACCGGCCAGCCGGACTTCATCAAGCAGCTCACGCCCATCATCGAAGCGAGCTTCCAGTCGCCGGTCTCCAACATCGGCGACGGCGCGCGCATCACCACGGGCACCATCAGTCCAGGCGTCATCTGGTCCAACGGGGCGGTGCAGGTGGGGCTTGAGGCTCTGATCCCCATCAATGTCCAGAGCGGCAGCCATGTGGGGGTGATCGGCCAGCTGCACTTCTTCCTGGACGACATCTTCCCGAACGGCATCGGCAAGCCCCTCTTTCCCTGAAACCCCCTTTTCGCGAGACCCATCATGAAGCGCATCGCAACCTTCGCCGCCGCGGCGGCCCTCGGCCTCCTGTCGGCCACCGCCGCCTTCGCCCACGCCCACCTGGAAAAGGCGGTGCCGGGCGTCGGCACCACCGTCACGGCAGGCCCCAGCGAGATCCGCCTCGTCTTCAGCGAGGCGGTAGAGCCCCGCTTTTCCTCCATCGTCGTGACGCGGGCGGACGGCTCGGCCGTCGCCTCGGGCGCGTCCGCGGATGGCGCCGATCCCAAGGCGCTGGTGCTGAAGCTGGGGCAGTCGCTGCCGGCCGGCGCCTACAAGGTGCAGTGGAAGATCGTCTCCGTGGACACCCACAAGACCGAGGGCAGCTTCGGCTTCCAGGTCGGCAAATAGTGGACGTGTTTCCCGTCATTCTCGGCGCGCGGTTTGCCCACTTCGCGGCGGGGCTGGCGCTGCTCGGGGCGCCGCTGTTCGCTTTTTATGCCGTGCCGGCGTGGGCCGGGGCGGCGGGCGCCGTGGCGTCGCGGGCGGCGGAGCGGATGGTCTTAATCGCGCTGCCGGGCGCGCTCGTCTCCGCCCTCATGTGGGCGGGGGCGGCGCTGGTGGAAATCACGGGCACGCCGGCGAGCCTCGCCGACCCGAGCCTCGTCTCCGGCTTCCTGCTGGGGACCGGCTTCGGCCAGGCCATGACGTTCCGCCTTGTCGTACTCGTCCTGGCCGCGTTTGCCTGCCTCGTCCTGCGCGGACGCAGAAGGCTGGCGGTGGTCGCAGAGGCGGGAGCTGTGCTGATGGCGAGCGAAAGCCTCCTCGGCCATCCCGGCGCCGCCGAAGGCCCGCGGGCGGTCGCGCTGGTGGCGGTCCATGCGGTCCATGGCATCGGCGCGGCGGTGTGGATCGGCGGGCTGCTACCACTGATCGTATTGCTGGACCAATGGGCCAAGGCACCGGAGGAGGCCGGCAAGGCGCCGGGCGCCGTGCTGCGGCGCTTCTCCTGCGTCGGGATCGGCGCCGTGCTGATGGTGGGCTTCGGCGGGGGGCTTGCCGCCATCCTGCATATCGAGACGCCAGCGGCGCTGCCGGGGACGATCTACGGGCGCATCGTGCTCCTGAAGGCGACGGTGTTCGCTACCCTCGTCTGCCTCGCCTTGCGCAACCGGTATATCGCCCTGCGCCTCGCCCGCTCGGACGCACGGGGCGCGGACCTTGCCCGCATCACGGCGAACAGCGGGATGGAGGTGGCGCTGGCCCTTGTCGCCGTCTTCCTCGCGGCGCTGCTGGGCATGAGCGACCCGCAGCTCTAGAGCACGCGCCGATCTGATTGCATCGCAATCAGATCGGATAACGCGTTCTCTTTCTCAGCGTTTGAGGGCGATTCACCGATCAAGTTGTTTCAACTTGATCGGATCGCGCTCTAGCCGACGGCGCTCACTCCGGCTCGGCGAGGCGATAGCCGACGCCGGTTTCGGTGCGGATGTAGCGGGGCTTTTCGGGATTGTCCTCCAGCTTCTGCCGGAGCTGGCGGACATAGACGCGCAGATATTGCAGGTCCTGGCTACCGCCCCACACCTGCGAGAGCAGGTAATGGTGGGTCAGCACCTTACCCGCGTGTTGCACCAGCACGCGCAATATCGCGTATTCCTTGGGCGAGAGCTTCACCTCCCGGTCCTTTACCTTCACGATCCGCCGCACCAGATCCACCGAGAGGTCGCCCACCACGAAGAGCGGCTTCTCGCCCTGCTGCTGGAGGCGGTGGCGCAAGGCGACGCGGATGCGGGCCACCAGCTCGTTCATGCCGAACGGCTTGGTGACGTAATCGTCAGCCCCCGCCTCCAGCGCCTCCACGATGCCCGGCTCGTCGGTGCGGCTGGAGAGGATGATGATGGGGCAGGTCACACCCGCCTCGCGCCAGCGGCGCAGCAGGTCGCGGCCAGGAATGTCGGGCAGGCCGAGGTCAAGGATGACGAGATCGGGCGCGCCCGCGCCCATCAGCGCCAGCGCCTCGGCGCCGGTGGCGGCGCTCTCCACGCCGTAGCCCTGGGTCGGCAGGCCGGTGGCGAGCAGGCGGCGGATGGCGGGCTCATCGTCCACCACGAGAAGCTTCACCGGCGCGCTCATGGCGCCGCCTCCAGCAGGGGGGCGAGCGCCTGCGCGGGCACGGCAATGGTGAAGACGGCGCCGGCACGATCGGCCCGGTTGGCGACCGCGATGGTGCCGCCCATGGCCTCGATGAAGCCGCGGCAGATGGCGAGGCCGAGGCCGGTGCCCGCGCGCACTTGATCCTGCTTGCGGGCGCGGAAGAACTTGTCGAACACCTTGTCCACGTCCTCCGCCGGAATGCCCGGCCCCTCGTCCATCACCTGCAGCGTCACGTGTCCATTCTCGGCCCAGCCGTGGAGGGAGACGAGGGAGCCGGCGGGCGCGTATTTCGCGGCATTGTCGAGGAGATTGAACAGCGCCTGCTCGAACAGCACCGGATCGACGTTCACCATCGGCAGGTCCGGCGCAAGGTCGATTTCCACCCGGTGGTCCTTGAGGATAGAGGCCGCGCGTCGCATGGCGCTGCCGACGATCTCGGCGAGATCGTTGGGCATGGCATTGGGCACGATGGCCCCGGATTCCAGCCGCGTCATGTCGAGCAGATTGGCGATGAAGCGGTTGAGGCGCAGCGCCTCCTCCTCGATGGTCGCCAGCATCTCGCCGCGCTGGTCCTCGGTGAGGGCGGCGGCAAAGCTCCTGAGCGTGCCGGCCGCGCCGAGGATGGAGGCGAGCGGGGTCTTCAGATCATGCGAGATGGAGGTGAGGAGGGCGGAGCGGAGGCGGTCGGTCTCGGCGTCGAGCCGCGCCTTCTCCACGTCGGAGACGAGGTTGGCGCGTTCGACGGCGAGGGCCGCCTGATCGGCGAGGGCGTCCAGCAGCCGGCGTTCCTCGGGCGAGAGGGGCGGGCCGTCCTTGTCCTTGTCGATGCCCACCACGCCCACCGCCCCGCGCCCCGTGTGCATGGGCAGGAACAGACGGCGCGCGCCGGGCAGCGTGTCCGCGCCGCGGCCGGCGGGGCGGTTGTTCTCGTAGGTCCAGTTGGCGGCGGCAAGATCCGCCGCGTCGATGGCATCTTCCGGCGGGTAGCCGGCCTTCACCGTGAGCGCGCCATCCTCTGGCAGCAGCATCACCACGCGCACCTTCAGCATGGAGGCGATCTGGAAGGCGGTGGCCCACAGAAGGTCGTCGAGGCTCACCGCGCTCGCGAGCTTCTTGGAGAAGAGATAGAGGTCTTCCGTGGTCTTTGCCCGCGCCCGCGCGGCCAGCGCCTGTCCGCGCACCCGCGCCGTGAGATTGCTGGCGATGGCCGCCACCACCAGGAAGAAGAACAGTGCGATCACGTTCTCCGGATCGGCGATGGTGAAGGTGTAGAGCGGCGGGATGAAGAAGAAATTGAACGCCAGCATCGCGGCGAGCGACGTCGCCAGCGCCGGCCACAGGCCCGAGCGCACCGCGCTGACCAGCACCGCGGTGAGGAAGACGAGGGCGACGTTCTGCAGCCCTAACAGCCGTTGCAGGGCGACGCCGATGAGCGTCGCCACGGCGACGAGGACTGCGCCCTCCGCATAGGCGCGCACCTCCCGCCGGACCGGCACGGGCGCTGCGGGGCGCGCGTCCCCCGCGGCCGGCTGTCCGGCATCGCCGGCGATGACATGCACCGAGATGTTGCCGGAGCGGCGCACAAGATCATGCACCACGGAGCCGTGCAGGATCTCGAACCAGCGCGAGCGGTCCGACTTGCCGATGACGATCTGGGTGACGTTGGCGGACCGCGCATAGGCCAGCACATCGTCGGCGATATGCGCGCCGCCGGGCACGGTGACAGCCTCGGCCCCCAGCCGCTCCGCGAGGCGCAGCACCTCGGCGATGCGGTCGCGCTCCGTGTCGCCAAGCTGGAAGCTGCGCTGGGTTTCCACATAGAGCGCCACCCACGGCGCGCGCAGGCGGTCGGAGAGGCGCTTGGCATAGCGCACCAAAGCGGCGCAGCGCTTGTCCTCGCTGATGCA
>JAYSCE010000006.1:9668-24392 GCA_041915035.1 Xanthobacter sp. | reverse complement strand
GGGTGATCGTGGTGGACGGGCTCGTCGCTGCAGTCGAGGCTGCGGAGGGTACCGACCAGATGTTGGCCCGCTATGGCGATATGCGCCGCTCCGGCCGGCTGCGCTTCGCTGCCGGCAAGGGTGTTCTGGTCAAGGCGCCGAAGCCGGGCCAGGACCGCCGGGTGGATCTGCCCTCCCTCGGCCCGCAGACCGTGAAACGGGCGGCTGAGGTGGGCCTCGCCGGCATCGCCTTCGAGGCGGGTGGCGCTATCGTGCCGGATGCGCAGGCGCTGGTGGAGGCGGCCGATGCCGCCGGCCTGTTCGTCGCGGGCATCGGAGGATGTGTCGCGTGAGCATCGAGAACGGCGGGCGCCCGCCGCGGATATTCATCGTCGCGGGGGAGGAATCCGGGGACCAACTCGGCGGTGCGCTGATGGAGGCGGTTGTTGCCGCCGCGCCCGGTGCCACCTTCCGGGGCGTCGGCGGCTGGCGCATGGCGGCGTCGGGCCTCGACAGCCTCTATCCCATGGACGACCTGACCGCCATCGGCATCGCCGCCGTGGTCGGCAAGCTGCCCACCATCCTGCGGCGCCTCAAGGAGACAGTGGAAGCGGTTCTCGCCGACCCGCCGGATGTGCTGGTGCTGGTGGACGCGCCGGATTTCACCCACCGCGTGGCAGCGCGGGTGCGGGCACGCAACCCGAAGATTCCCATCGTCAAATATGTCTCGCCGACGGTGTGGATCTGGCGGTCCGGGCGGGCGGCGGCCATGCGGCCCTATGTGGATGCGCTGCTCGCTTTGCTGCCGTTCGAGCCGGAGGTCCACCGCAAGCTGGGCGGGCCGCCCACCTTCTATGTGGGCCACCCCCTGCTGCAGCGGCTCGGCGAGCTGAGGCCGTCCCCGGTCGAGGCGGAGCGGCGGCACGCCAAACCGCCGCTGGTGCTGGTGCTGCCCGGCAGCCGGCGGCGGGAAATCGCACGCATTGGCGCCGACTTCGGCGCGGCGCTGGCCGAGGTCGGGCGCGTCCATGAGATGGAACTGGTGCTGCCCACCCTGCCGCGGCTGGAAGGGCTGGTGCGCGAGACGATCGCGCAGTGGCCGCTGAAGCCGCTGGTGGTGACGAGCGAGGCGGAGAAGCTCGCAGCCTTCCGCTCCGCCCACGCCGCGCTCGCCGCATCCGGCACCGTGACGCTGGAGCTGGCGCTCGCGGCCATTCCCCACGTCGCGGCCTACCGCATCGGCTGGCTGGAGGCGCAGATCGGCCGGCGGGTGCTGAAGGGCACGACGGTGATCCTCGCCAATCTGGTGGCCGGCGAGAATGTGGTCCCCGAGTTCCTGCAGGAATATTGCACCGTGCCGGCACTTGTCGGCGCCCTGTCCGCCTTGCTGGAGGACAGCCCGGCGCGGCAGCGGCAGGAGCAGGCGTTCGCCAGCTTCGACGAGATTTTCGGGATCGCCGGCCCGAGCCCCAGCGCGCGTGCGGCTGATGTGGTTCTCCGCCTCGCACGGGAAGGACGTCCGGACGCGCTGCCTCCGCCGCGTTGAGGCGGCGTCTGATCTAAGGGCCACCAAACAAAACACGCATCCCCAAACGAAAAACGCGGCCCGAAGGCCGCGTTTTCCTTTTTCAGACGCTCTCCAGCGCTCACTTGCGCTTGGACATTGCCACGTAGTCGCGCTGGGCGGCGCCGGTATAGAGCTGGCGGGGACGGCCGATGCGCTGGCTCGGGTCCTCGATCATCTCCTTCCACTGGCCGATCCAGCCCACGGTGCGGGCGAGGGCGAACAGCACGGTGAACATGGTGGTGGGGAAGCCCATCGCCTTGAGGGTGATGCCCGAATAGAAGTCGACGTTCGGGTAGAGCTTCTTCTCGATGAAGTAATCATCGTGAAGCGCGATGCGCTCCAGTTCCACCGCAACGTCGAGCAGCGGATCGTCCTTGATGCCAAGCTCGGTCAGAACCTCATGGCAGGTCTGCTGCATGATCTTGGCGCGCGGGTCGTAGTTCTTGTAGACCCGGTGGCCGAAGCCCATCAGGCGGAAAGGATCGTTCTTGTCCTTCGAGCGCTTGATGTACTCGGGGATGCGATCCACGGAGCCGATCTCGGCCAGCATCTTGAGGGCCGCCTCGTTGGCGCCGCCGTGGGCGGGGCCCCACAGGCAGGCGATGCCGGCGGCGATGCAGGCGAAGGGGTTGGCGCCGGAAGAGCCGGCGAGGCGCACCGTGGAGGTGGACGCGTTCTGCTCGTGGTCGGCGTGGAGGATAAAGATCTTATCCATCGCCTTCGAGAGAATCGGGTTGACCTTGTATTCCTCGCACGGGACAGCGAAGCACATGCGCAGGAAGTTCGACGTATAGTCGATATCGTTCTTCGGATAAACAAACGGCTGGCCGATGGAATACTTGTAGGCCATGGCCGCCAGCGTAGGCATCTTCGCGATCATGCGGATGGATGCGATCAGGCGCTGGGTCGGGTCGGAAATGTCGGTGGAGTCGTGATAGAAGGCCGAGAGCGCGCCGACCGAGGCCACCATGATGGCCATGGGGTGGGCGTCGCGGCGGAAGCCCTGGAAGAAGCGGGTCATCTGCTCGTGAACCATCGTGTGATTGGTCACGGACTTGTCGAATTCCGCCTTCTGCGCCGCAGTGGGGAGTTCGCCGTAGAGCAGCAGGTAGCAGGTCTCGAGGAAGTCACCATTTTCGGCGAGCTGCTCGATGGGGTAGCCGCGATACAGCAGCACGCCTTCGTCGCCGTCGATGTAGGTGATCTTGCTTTCGCAGGAAGCGGTCGAGGTAAAGCCGGGGTCGTAGGTGAACATCCCGGTCTGGCCGTAGAGCTTGGAGATGTCGACCACGTCGGGTCCGATGGAGCCTTCGTGGATCGGAAGGTCCCAGCTCTTCTCCCCCAAGCTTAGCTTGGCCGCTTTTGCCCCGGTGTTGGTGGTGGCGTCCATGGATCCCTCATCCTTTGGGCGGACAGACCCGTTTTCGGCAGAGGTCCGGAGGTGGCGGTCCGGTCTCCGAGCGGCAAGTCCGTCTCCGCTCCGGCATCTTCGCGAATGCGAAGCCGCCGTCCTGCAGTCCTAAACCCTCCCCATTCCTGCCGCAAGCATGACCATGCTTCATTGGCGGGCAGCGAGGCGTTTCTCTGCAATGGCAAGGTCTTCCGGCGTGTTCACATTGAAGAACGGGTCGTCCGGAAGGCCCTCCCACGTCACCGTTACGGCATTGAGGGCATCCAGGAGAAGCCCGACTTTCAGCCGTCCCGCCGCAAGGCTATGCCGCAGCGCGGTGCGAGCAGTCTGCGGCCAAACGGCGATAACCGGATGACGCTGTCCGCCGGAGGCTGCACACACTACGCTGCCGGTTTCCCGATGCCGCTCCATGAGCCGAGCGACAAGATCGTCCGGCAGGAACGGCGTGTCGGCGGCGACCGTGAGGAGGCTCGACGCGGGGTTTGCCTGCGCCAGATGATCCAGCCCCGCCAGCACGCCCGCCAGCGGGCCGGGATGACCGGCGATGGTATCCGGCAGCACGGGTAACCCGAATCCGGCGTAGGTTCCGACGGGGGCATTTGCGTTGATGAGGAGGGGACCTGCCTGCGGCCTCAGGCGCTCGATGACGTGCGCGATGAGGGGCCTTCCTGCCAGCGGCACCAGCGGCTTTTCCATTGCCCCCAGCGCCGGCGCATTGATCCGCCGCCCCAGGCCGCCTGCGAGGATCAGCGCGGGGGGACGCAGGGTGGGGGAAAGGGCGGGCGGCTGATCGGCCATTGTTGTTCAGGGCGCCGCGGTTTCAGGCGGTGAGGGGAGGACAAAAGCAAACGCCCGGCGCGGGGGCCGGGCGTTCAGTTCAGGTCTGCGGCCCCGCTCAGTCCGCGACGGCGGGCGGCGCGTTGAGGCCGAGGCGGCGGGGCACAGCCGCGAGCTTGGCGCGGACGGCCCGCCAGGTGGCAAAGTCGTTCAGGCGCGAGGGCTCGAAGGCGCCGATGATGGCCGCGGCCACGAACGGAAGGCTCTGCACCAACAGGGCGATACCGTAGAGATTGATCTCGCGGATATGGCGCCAGTCGTTGGAGGTCTTCACGATGGAAGAGCCCGGCAGGTTGTTCGCCACCAGCATGTAGGTGCCGGCAGCGATCAGGAGGCCGCCGATGATCGCTTCCGGCAATGCCGGGAAGGAGCGGGCCGCGCCGGCCAGCCAATTGTTGCCCTTGGCGGTGCGGGCGAAGGCGAGATCCTTGTAGCGGAAGCCGTCGACCACCGCCTTCGCCACCGTGAACTGCACCGCGCTGGCCGCCACAGCCGCACCGAGCATACGCAGCGGCGTGGTCTCCACCCTGAGGCGGTACAGGCTGATGAAGTGCAGCACATACACCAGGAAGGTGATGAGGATGGGCAGCGTCAGCACGTGGGCCGGCACCGAGATGGAGAAGTAGGCGACGAAGGGCACGAACAGGAGGGACGCGATGGCCATGAAGGCGCCCACCGATTCCGAACCGAGCCAGGAGATCCAGCCGAGCACGAAGTGCCGCTTCTGGGCCGTGGTCAGGCGGGAATTGTTCGGCAGGAACCGGCGCCAGTGCTTCTTGATGATCTGGAAGCCGCCATAAGCCCAGCGGTGACGCTGCTTCTTGAACGCCTCGAACGAGTCGGGCAGCAGGCCATAGCCGTAGCGCTTGCGGGTGTAGTGGGTCTTCCAGCCGTTCTCCGCGATGGAGAGACCGAGATCGGTATCCTCGCAGATGGTGTCGGACGACCAGTTGCCGGCCTCCACCATGGCCGCGCGGCGGATGAGGCACATGGTGCCGTGGACGACGATGGCGTCGTCCTCGTTGCGCTGGACCATGCCGATGTCGAAGAAGCCGGCATATTCGGCATTCATCGCCTCGTGCAGGGGGCTGCGGTGGCCGTCGCGGTGATCCTGAGGCGCCTGGACGAGGCCCACGGTCGGGTCGTCGAAGGCGGGCACGAGGTCCTTCAACCAGTCGGGCGTCACCACATAGTCCGCGTCGATCACACCGATGATCTCGGCGTCGGGAGCCGTGGCGTCGAGTGCAATGCGCAGGGCACCGGCCTTGAAGCCTGAGACCTTCTCGGCGTTGATGAACTTGATGTGGTCGCCGAGCTTGGCGCAGTGCTCGCGCACCGGCTCCACCATCGCCCGATCCGGCGTGTTGTTGACGATGATGATCGCCTCGTAATTAGGATACTCCAGCCGGGCGAGGGCATCGATGGTCTGGATCAGCATCTCCGGCGGCTCGCGGTAGGCGGGCACGTGGATGGAGACCTTGGGGAAGCGCGTGGGCGCCGCGTGCTTCTGCTCCTCGACGAGGCGCTTGGGGCCGCTGCCGAACGCCACCGCCGCCAGCTCCTCGATGCGATAGAGCAGCACGAACACCAGCGGCACCAGCATCACCACGCTCAGGGCGAGGGTGAGGTAGTCACCGCCGCTCACATAGTGGTTGAGCCAGTAGTCCACCACCAGCGCCAGCCACGCGGCGACGCCGTTGGCCGAGGCGGCCAGCACGAGGCCCTGCGTCACGGTGAGGTCACGCATGCGCAGCAAAGGCAGGGTGAAGAGCACACCCAGCAGCAGCGCAAGAATGGCGGTCTGGTTGTAGGTCTTCTCGAAGATCGGGCCGGTGAGGGGGAACTTCAGGGTGCGGTCGGCGTCGAACACGCCCCAGTACTGGCCCACCGAGCCCTCGTTCTGCTTCTTGGGCAGGTCGAACGCCTCGATGATGTTGTACTCGATGCCGAGCGCATCGGCGCGGGCGACGAAATTGCGGATGATCTTCGCCTGCTCCATGGGATCAGGCACGGAGGCGCCGCGGTTGTAGCCGTGCGAGGGCCAGCCGAACTCGCCGATCACGATGCGCTTGCCGGGATAGGCGGCGCGCAGGCGGTTATAGGCGTTGATGGTGTAGTCGACCACCTGATCGGCCGGCACCTCTTCCCAATAGGGCAGGATGTGGGCGAGGATGAAGTCCACCGACGCGGCGAGCTTGGGGTGCTCTAGCCACGTGTTCCAAATTTCGCCGGACGTCACCGGCACGTTGACCTGCCGCTTCACCTTGCGGACGAGTTCGGCCAAATCTTCGTCGCTCATGTCGTCGCGCAGCAGCGTTTCGTTGCCGACCACGACGGCCTGCACATTGCGGTTCTGCCGCGCTACAGCGACCAGGCCCTTGATCTCGGCGGCGTTTTCCGCCTTGGCGTCCTCGATCTCTTGGGGAGTCTTGCCGTCTTCCTTGCGGATATAGGCACCGGCCGTGACCTTGATGCCCCGCTCGCCGGCGATGGGAGCGATCATCTCCTTGCCGTGTGTCGAGGAATAGGTGCGCACCCCGTTGGTGTAGGGCGCAACGGCCGCGAGGTCGGATCGGATCTGCGCCTCGGTGGTGGGCGCCTTGCCCTCCGGGCTCATGTCCCGGGCGAAGGGCGCGAAGGACAGGCTCTGGAAGCGGTCCGTGATGTTCGGAGCGCTCGCCTCAGGACGCATGGAAAGCCACATCGCGGCGTGGAACGAAGTCACAACCGCAATGACCGCTGCCGCAGCAGCAAGACCGGGACGCATGGCGATGCCCACCCATAGGGGAAGTCGGAACCCAACGCTGGCTTAAGGCGCAGGTTCCAGAGGACGTTTCCAGAGGATTAACGCGAACGTACCGAGGCACCCTTTCGACCTGCCCCAAGGTCGGCATTGCAGCGTTAACGGTAAATTTACGCTGCAATGCACCGAGACACTAACACTCTCAGGCAGAGAGATAAATCCCGATCATGGCGCCTCTTCGACGCCGCTGCGTCAGCCGGGTGACTGCGCCATGATCTTATTATTGCGCTGCGCCAGGAGCAGCGGGGGGCGCGCCCTGGGCTGAGCCGGCCGCGGAGGCCGGGGCGGCAGCGACGTAATCCGGGTTCACCCAGCACTGCTGGGCCCGTGTATCCACCCGATCGCGCGCCTTGGTGTCGATCTTGCCCTGCCGCACGAGGCAGCGCACCGCCACCTTCAGGTGCTCGGTGGGGCAGCCGAAGCGCTCGTAGAATTCGAGGTGCCGGCGCGCGGTGTCCACGTCGTCGTTCCAGATCAGTGCGGCGATCCGCCGCCCGGTGAAGACGCATTCCGGCAGGCCGGCCGCGCCGGGCAGTTTCGCCGCCTCGTTGAACTCCTCGACCGAGCGGCGCTGCTCGGCCGCAGCCTTCTGCTCGGGGGTCTGATCCGCCGGCGGCTTCTGGTCGGCCGACTGGCTCTGGGCGGAGGCCGGCGAGAGGCACGCGAAAACGATTGCGGCCGCGAGCAGCGGGAGGCGGTAGGGGTGCATGAGGATCATGATCTCGAGAAAATGGTCGGCGGGCGCCGCGCCCGACACCCTAGGAGAAGGAAGAGAATTTGTCAGCATGACGGCGCGGCGTTCGGCATATCGCAGATAGAAAGCGGGGCCGCGGCCACTTGTCCGGTCTCGCCGCAGTCGGAGGCTTCACACCGCCCGTCCAAGGCTCTATGTGGCGCGGGGGATACCTTCACCTCTGGAGACGAGATGCCTTCCTCCGTGCGGCTGCCGCTGGTGCTGGCGCTCCTGGTCTGCGGCCTCATCGCCGGCCTGTGGACCTATGTGGGGCGTCCAGTCGAAATGCCGCCGTCGCCGCTGGCTGCGGGCGAGAAGCTGCCTTGTGTCTCCTACGCTCCGTTCCGCGACGGGCAGTCGCCCTTCCAGAAGGGTCTGGTGATTCCCGAGGCGCAGATCGAGGAGGATTTCGTCCGCCTTGCTCAGATCACGTCCTGCGTGCGCACCTATTCCATCGAGATGGGCCTCGACAAGGCGCCGGCGCTCGCCCGCAAGCACGGGCTCACCATGCTGCTCGGCATCTGGCTGGGGCCGGACGCGGACCGCAACCGCATCGAGCTTGAGACCGGAATCCGTCTCGCGAAAGAAAATTCCGACGTGGTTAAGGCCGTCGTCGTCGGCAACGAGGTGCTGCTGCGTGGCGAGATGTCGGCCACGGAACTTGCCAGCGTTCTCGCCCGCGTGAAGCGGGAAGTGGGCGCCGTGCCCGTCACCTATGCCGACGTGTGGGAGTTCTGGGAGCGCAACAAGGGCCTCACCGAGAACGTAGACTTCGTCACCATCCACATCCTGCCCTATTGGGAGGACCTGCCCGTCTCCGCAGAGGATGCCGGCCCGCATGTAGACGAGATTCGCCAGCGCATGGCCGAGGCGTTTCCCGGCAAGGAGATTCTCATCGGCGAGACCGGCTGGCCCAGCGCCGGCCGCATGCGCGAGGATGCGCTGCCCTCTCCCGCCAATCAGGCACGGGTGATGCACGACGTGGTGGCGCTGGCCAAGCGCCAGGGCTACCGCGTCAACGTCATCGAGGCGTTCGATCAGCCCTGGAAGCGGCGCAGCGAAGGCACGGTGGGCGGCCATTGGGGCGTGATCGATGCCGGCACGCGCCTGCCCAAGTTCGCCTGGGGCCAGCCTGTGGAAGATTTTCCCGGCTGGAGGATGCACATCGCCGTCGGCATCCTGTCCGTCGCGGCCGTGTTCGGTTCGGCCTTCGCCGCCGCCCGCCGCCGGGAGGAGCCGGTGCGGCCGATCGAATGGTACGCGATCGCCGCCATCGCTTTGTTCGGCGGGTCGACGCTGGGCGCCGCGCTCTCCGCGCTGCCGCTGGAAAGCCTGGGCTTCGTTGGCTGGCTGCGCAACGGCCTCATCCTCGCCGCCGCCGCGCTGGCCATGGTGACCGTGCCAGCCATCATCGTGCGCGGGCAGGGGCTTGCCGCCTTCTCGGTGGCGCTTGATTCCCGTCGCTGGTCCGCGATGTCCGGTGCAGCCATTGCGGCTGGGGCGGTTCTGGCGCTCGCGACAGTTGCCGTCGGCTCGGTGGCGTTCGAGCTGGTGTTTGATCCGCGCTACAAGGATTTCCCGGTGTTCCCGCTCACCGCGCTCGTGGCGGCGGTCGCTGCGCCTCTGCTCGTGCGGCGGGCGGATCGGGATGGCGCCGGCCTTGCCGAACTGATCGCCATGTGGGTGCTGCTGGTGGCCGGCATCTATGTGCCGCTCAACGAGACGCTCGCCAACTGGCAGGCGGCCTGGTTCGGCGCGCTCTGCCTCGTCATGGCCTTCACGCTGTGGCGGGTCCAGGCCGTGCAAAGGAGAGGATGAGCATCATCGCCGCCAGCGCGCCGGCGACCTCGTTATGGAAGACGAGGGCGAAGCTCGCGAACACCATGCCCACGGAGAAGGTGGCGAGGCCCGGCGCCAGAAGCTGGATGAGCGCCACCACCAGCGCCACGCCGCCGAACACGTTCCACAGCGACAGCGCCAGCACGGCGGCGCGGCCGTAGCAGCCGGCGCTTTCCAGTCCCGCCTCGCAGGCGAGGGAAACCAGCGTCGGCTCCACCACCATGTAGCGCATGTAGAGCGCCCATCCGACGGCGCCCATGCCCAGAGGAATCATCCAGTTGAGCGTGCGCGGCCCGGGGCGGAAGAGCGGGCGCTCGGAATGGGGCAGGGTGTTCATCTGGCAGCTCTCCGTCCGGCCGGCGGGTGCGTGTTCATAGTGACATGGAGACCGCGCGGTCCAGCGAAAAGGGAGGAGGCCCCGGGGAAGGCTTCACAAACGCCGCCGGGATCACTAGACGCAGCGGGAGGCACCTGCCCCTCCGTCGCGATGCGGGGCGGCCGGGGCCCATCTCCCCATTCCATGCCCGCTTCCGCACCGGAGGCGGGCGCCCGACCCCGTCCACTCTCCGGGAGGAGCCCATGCGCGACGATGCTGATCCGGCCGCCGCACTGGCTGACGCAGACGTCCCGGCGCTGACGGTGCGCGACGAGGACGGCGCTCTCTCGACTGCCTTCCGAAGTCGGGTCGAGGAGGCCATCTCCGCCCGCGACGTGGACGCGCTGAAGGCGATTGCCGGCGACCTCCACGAAGCCGACATGGGCGACCTGATCGAGGAACTGGATGCCGACGAGCGGCGCCGGCTCATCGAGATGCTGGGTCCCGCGTTCGACTTCACCGCCTTGACCGAGTTGGACGAGACCGTCCGCCTCTCCATCCTGCGCAGCCTCTCGCCGCTCACCGTCGCCCGCGGCATGCGCGACCTCGATTCGGATGACGCCGTCTATATCCTCGAGGATCTCGATGAGGACGAGATGGCCGCGGTGCTGGAGCACCTGCCGGCGCCGGAGCGGGTGGCCCTGCAGCGCTCCCTCGACTACCCCGAGGAGAGCGCCGGCCGACGCATGCAGACGGAGTTCATCGCCGTCCCGCCGTTCTGGACCGTCGGCCGCACCATCGACTACATGCGCGAGACCGCCGATTTGCCGGACACCTTCTACGAGGTGTTCGTGGTGGACCCCGCCTATCGCCTCGTCGGCTCGGTGCCGCTCGATCGGCTGCTGCGCACCCGCCGCCCCGTGCTGATGAGCGCGGTGAAGGCCGAGCAGGCCAAGGTGGTCAAGGCCGCGCAGGACCAGGAGGACGTGACGCGCATGTTCGAGCGCTACAACCTCGTCTCAGCCCCGGTAGTGGACGATGCCGGCCGGCTCGTGGGCGTCATGACCATCGACGACGTGGTGGACGTGATCCAGGAAGAGGCGGACGAAGACCTGCGCGCCCTCGGCGGCGTGCGCAGCGACGAGGAATTGTCGGACACCGTGGCCTTCACCGCCCGCAGCCGCCTGCCATGGCTGGTGGTGAATCTGGGTACTGCCTTCGTCTCAGCCTCCATCATCAGCCTGTTCGAGGGCACCATCGAGAAGATGGTGGCGCTTGCCATCCTCATGCCCATCGTGGCCTCCATGGGCGGCAATGCCGGCACCCAGACCATGACGGTGGCGGTGCGCGCGCTCGCCACCAAGGAATTGTCCAGCCACAACGCGCGGCGCATCGTCTCGCGCGAGGTGCTGGTGGGGCTCGTCAATGGCACGACGCTTGCCTGCCTGCTCGGCCTCATCGCCGGGCTTTGGTTCGCCAACGTGCATCTCGGCATGGTGATTTCGTCGGCGCTGATCCTGAACATGATCGCTGCCGGCCTGTTCGGAATCCTCATTCCCCTCGCCATCTCCAAGCTCAAGCTCGATCCAGCGGTGGCCTCCGGGGTGTTCGTCACGATGGTGACGGACACGGTAGGTTTCTTCGCCTTCCTTGGGCTCGCTACATGGTGGTTCGCTACTTGACCGGCCCGGCTTGCATTCCCCTGCGATCTCCTCAACAAGAACGCGCTCGGCAGGTGTCGGAAGTGGTGAAGGGTGAGCGGATGCGGAATACGGTTTGGACTCTGGCGACGATGGCTGTGGCCACAGGACTCCTCTCGACGGCTCCCGCTTTTGCCGACAAGGCCGCCGCTGACCGCTGCGCGGCCAAGCTCTCCAACGATGCCCGCGCCATTTATGTGGCCAGCGCGCCCCTGCTGGTGAAGGGCGCCGACGGTCGCGCCGTGGTGACCGACCAGACCCGCTCGCTGGTGCTTTCCGGCAAGGTGAGCCATCTCACCGCCGCCGAATCGGCGCAGGCAGCTGCGGAGTGCCTGATCCTGCGCTGAGGCGTTTGGGGAGTGTTTGGGGGGCGCCGGCGCGGCACCGTGCTCGGTTGCCTCGCGTGCGCGGCTTCACTATAGACGAAACGGGCCGCCCGGCAGGGGCGCCCGGCATTCTGACGGGTTCGAACCATGGTCGCTCGCATCTACAAGCCGTCGCGCAACGCCATGCAGTCCGGCGTGGCGAAGACCAAGCACTGGGTGCTCGATTACGAGCCTGAGCATGCGCGCCGCGTGGAGCCCCTGATGGGCTACACCTCCTCGGCCGACATGCGCAGCCAGATCCGCCTCTCCTTCGAGACGAAGGAAGAAGCGGTGGCCTATTGCGAGAAGCGCGGCATCCCCTATCGCGTGTCCGAGCCGCACGAGGCGGGGCGCCGGCGGATCGCCTATTCGGACAATTTCGCCTTCACCCGCACCGGCCAGTGGACCCACTGAGCCGGCCGCGCCCCGACCCCACCGGGAAAGGCGCTTCCGCTGTGCGGCCGCCCGCCGTAAAAGGCGGAATGGGGCCCCGTAGCTCAGCTGGATAGAGCGAGTGCCTTCTAAGCACTAGGTCGCAGGTTCGAGCCCTGCCGGGGTCGCCACGATTTCAATGACTTACCGCATGTGCGAAGGGGTCATTCCGACAATCGGCACCGGTTCATTCCGACAAAGGTGTGTCTTTTGTTCTCGCCATCTGGCGCTTTTTGGCGACGGCAGAAACCTGCTTCATGGTCCGTTTGGCGTACCGCGGGAGCACCTTGGAGGACCGATGGCGGGTCACAGCCTGGATCTCCCGGTCGGTGGCGTCGGCGTCTGCGGCCTCGGTGATGCCCCCGTGTCGGAAACTGCGGAAGCTGAGCTCGTCTCTTAGGCCTGCGGCACGGATGATGCGCTTGACCTCGTGCCGCATATAGGTGAGGTCCCCGGACGGGGTGACCCAAGGCGACGGCGCCTCCTTGTCCCGCTCCTTCCAATCCCGCACGATCATGAGGCCGGCGATCCGCCCGCCGCGCATGGCATCGAGCCTGGTTACCAGCTCGGGATAGAGCGTGGCCCCGGCCTCGTCGGTGAGCGGGATCCATGCTTCCTCGCGCGTCTTTGCATGGATGACGCGCACGGCATTCGGTCGCTCCTTCGGGCGGTAATGGGTCGCATCGAACGTACCAAAAATGTCCTCTTCCCGCGGCGCCCATTCCCAAGCCATCCATGCCGCCGTGCCCAGTGAGGGGCGCCCCTCCTTATCCGCCTGGGCGACGAAGGCGCGGAGCTCTTCCATGGTGGCGGTCGGCGTCTCCTTCTCTTTGGACTTCAGGCCCATCTTCGCGAACGGGTTCGCCCCAGCGACATCGTCCGGGTGCAGGCGCGCCACCACGAACCATGCGCGGCGGCAGGACTTCATGGCGTGATTCGCCGTAGCCCGGCGCTCACGCTTGGTCACCTGCCCATCGGCATCCTTCTCCTCCACGAACATCAGACGCTCGTAGATAGCGTCGACGACATCGGCACGTAGTAGCGTAAGCGGGAGTGTGCCGACCTTCCTCCCATCCTTCAGGACATAGCCGGCCACCAGATCAAAACCGATCTGGTGCCGCATGCGTGTCCAGCGGCCGAGGTCGGCGAAAGTGCGATGGGCCTTGTAGGTGGCGAGGAGCCAATCGAAGGTGCCACGTTGTGGGCCGATGGGTGTCAGGTCCGATAGGCCAGCGGTGCGCCACGAATCCAGCTGAGGCAGCAGCACATCCTCGGCGCGGCGCACGGCCGCAGCGTAGTCCGTGCCCAGAGCTTCATTCTCGAGGGTGCACCCCGCCTTCCGCGCCCATGTGGGGACCTCGAAGAAGTACGCCCATGCGCCCGACCGGAGGGCTTTGCGCCGGACGTAGCGGGGCAGGGGGCGTGCAGAGCGTGGCGGTTTCACACCAGATCCCGGATGTTCTCGACTTCAGCGGCGCTATCATTGATGACGCCGTTCACCTTCGCAACGAAGCGCTCGACAGCCGCCCTTGCCCAGATGGGCTCGCGGCTTGCTCCAGTTCGGCGGGTTGCTGTCGGTGCCGGCGCCTCGCCGCGCGTGACGGCGGCGGCGAGCTCACGGGTGTCCTGATAGTCCAGGAAGGCAGCTGCCATATCCGCGCGCAGTACGGCCGGCCACGCCCCGTGAGGGGGGTATCTGGCCGGGAGTCGCGCACGGGCCGACATCATGCAACCTCGGCAACCATGCCGAAATCCTCGCGCTCACCATCCGGGCCGATGGCGTGGAGGATGTGCGGCACCCGGCGGACTTCGCGCTCGGCCTCGGCGCGGGTGTAGCGACCGGCGCGGCTGACATCGGAAGTGTAGCCGCAGCACTGCGGGCCATAGTAGAGGCCCTTGTCGCGGGACCAGATGCGATAGATGGGCTCCGATCCAAAGACCACCTTCCGCAAGGCCGCCGCGCGGGTGAAATCGTCCCTGGCAATTGCCCGGGCCATCTCGGCCTCGATGCGACCGCGCCTTAGCCGGTCATTGCGGCGGCGGCGTAGGTCGGCCGGCTGCGCCGCAAAGATCTCGTAGCACCCCTTGTTCAGCAACTCGTGCGGCCCAGTGATGACCCACCACATGTTGTTGATGTTGTAGAGCGCGGTCCCGCGAATGATCCGGCCTTTGGAGTCGGTCGTCCATGCGGTCTGCCCATGTTCGAGCGGCCTCCCATCCGCAGATTTGCGGTTGCTGCCATGTGGGCAGACCGGGCGGCCAAGCGTCTTGTCGGAGTGCCAGCTTTCAGCGTACTTCGCCTGTACATAGTCGGCCGCGGTGATGAGGCCGCTAGAGGGATGAGGTGTTGGCTGGGAGGCCGCAGCCTCGGCCCTGGCACCGAGCCAGCGGATGATCGCGCGCTCCTCTACAGTCAGCCGGCGCTGATCCATGGGGGTCAGGCGCTGGCGCTTGTTGAAGTCGTGGCGGTGTCCGTTCGGGTTGTCCGCCTTCCATGTCTCGGCCCAGAACGCGATCTCGATATGCCGTCCGCAAATCTGAAGCGACGCCTTGAGGGCGCCCTTGCGCGCCAGCCTGAAGTTTTTCCGGATCGAGCGGTAATGCTTGGTGACGTGACGGTCCTGACCGACCGTCCAGCCGCGCGAGCGCATATGACGGACGATCCCGGCAAAGATTTCCGAATGGAAGGTCGGGTCGTTGGGATCGTCCTGCCAGATGCCGACCGTGGTGTCGCGCAGGCGC
>JAYSCE010000006.1:8393-9658 GCA_041915035.1 Xanthobacter sp. | reverse complement strand
GCTGCACTCGGTGTGGATGCCGCCGACGACGATGCGCATCAGGCTTCTCCCTGGCGGGCAGGGCCGGCTTCCTGAGGCAAGGAAGACGAATACATCCGGCGGGCGCGGTTGGCTCGGCTATCGCCGGACCCGAGGACGCCCTGCAGCCGCTCCAGATGCTCGGCGTCGCTTGCGGCCTTGACTAGCGTACAGTCAGCCAGCCGGGCCATGCCGTTCGGCCAGCCGCACCATGCAAGGTCGCCGGTCTCGTAATCAGCCCACGCGACTACCCAAGTTTCATCGGTCGGGCCATGGTGGACGTGATCGCCACAGCGGATGGTATGGCCTGTCGCCATCGTCAGCCCTCCCTTGCCGGGGTGGGGAGGGGGAGGGCGCGGATTTCGTTCACCAGCCAGTCGCGCGTTCGACTGTCGATGAGGTCATTGCTTCCCTGCCATACGTGGTACCCTTCCACGAGGTTGATGATCTCGTTTCGCGTGCGCCTTGCAGCTTCTGCCCACGTAGGCTGCGGGGCTGGGGTGTGGGAGGCGAGGGCTTCGAGCGCGTCCGCCGCTTTGGCGAGCGACGCGAACCCTTCGCCACCGGGGTTGAGGTCTGCCTGCTTCATGAACCGCAGACGTTTCGCCAGCGCCCGCATGTGCCGGCGCGGGACATCCCCGCTATCGGCGGCAGGGGAGACGGGGGCGGCGGCGAGCATAGTTTTGAAGCCGCGCGCCTCACTGACAGCGTTGAACTTTTTCACCACAGCCGCCATGAGCGATTCACCGCTGATCCCGGCGGCATTGGCCGTAAGGTCAATGCACATGATCCCGTCCGCCAGTTCTTCGGCGAGATGCTCAACTGTGTCGCGCGACCCGGCCCACCCGTGCCGTTCACGCTCCAGCTTCTTGATGACGTTGCAGGCTTCTCCGATCTCCCCGGCAAGCTCATTTCCCCGAAACGAAAGGTCCGGCTTCTGATCGGGGCACCATTCATCCTGCCGGGCGGCATTGGCGCGATGAAGGTCGGCGAGCGTCCACCCCGCCGGCACCGCCACCGCCACCGGCTCCTGCGCGGGGGCGGGGGCGGGGTGGGTGTAGAACTTCGTCACCGGCCAATCCGGGTGCACTTGCGCAGGCAATGAGCGCTCAATATGGACGCTGAACGTCCCATCCCCGTTGCAGCGCCCAAACTCATATGCAGCCACCGACTCCGGCGGCCCGGCTTCGCGGGCGTGGGCGCGGGCGGACTCGATCTCCAGGCACCGCCGCAGGGTCTCGGAGTCG
>JAYSCE010000006.1:0-8383 GCA_041915035.1 Xanthobacter sp. | reverse complement strand
ACCAGCACGCCCCCGCCGATTTCGTCGCTCCAGTAGCGGTGTCCGCCGACTTCGTTGACCTCCCGGAAAATCGTGTATCCACGCGAGGTCGTGCCCACTTCCTCCATGCCGCCGTTGTGCTTCGCCGCAGGCGCGGGGGGCGGGGATCCGATGGTGGCGCGAAGCTTAAGCAGGTACGGCGCCGCCTCATCGGCCACTTCGGCCGGAGTGCGGTGCGGCAGCGGGCCGCCACCGCGAATGGCCACTGCCATGTCCCACGCCAGACCGAACAGCCGCTCCACCTCTCCGCCATCGATGGCTGGGGAGACGGATAGGAACGGCTTCAGGTAGTGGAAGATCACGTCCGCGCTGGCCGGGTCGTCGATCCAAATCACCACGTCGCCCGGTTCGGTCCAGTGCTGGCCTGCAGCGAAGCTTCCGTCGCCGCCGATCGGCAAGTAATTCGTGCGCGGGTGAAACAGGATTCCCCGCCGCCCTTCGAGTTCGATATCCGCCACGTCGACCAATCCGTGGCCCATCGCAATCTGCGTGGCCCCGATGGTTTGCTCGGCGGTGTGGGCGACAGGAGATGCGGCTAGCGCGGCCTCCATCCCTGGCATGTCCTCGCCCAAGGCTTCGAAGGAATAGCCAGCGGGGTTCTTTGTGATCCATGCCGCCATGTGCTCGATGTGGTGGATGGCCGTCACAAGCGCTTGGGTCACATTGCTTGATGCCAGAGCACGCGATGCGTTGGCCCTTTCCGCAAGCCTCCGCCGCTCCACCTCGCGGTTGTTTGCCTCGAGGAGTTCGGTCACGCGCGCGGAGTGCGCGGCGGCAGTGCTGGCGCGCTCTTCGGTAAGGCGGGCGATCTGGGCGAGTATATCCTCGCGGGTGCCTTCCGTAGCGAGGGCATTGAGGCAGGCGCTCATGACAGGGTTCCTTCCGGCACGTCGAATAGGCCACGCGTGCCCTTGAGCGGGATGAAGGGGAGGGATTCTGCATCCTCCAGCACCAGGCCGTTGGGCCCGAAGAACCAGGGCGAGGCGTGGTGGCTGACGCAGTCCACGAGCTTCACCCGGCCGACGATGCCGCCGCGCGGCAGGTCCGCCATGGGTGGAACGGTGAGGCTGAGCCGGGCGGCGAAGGCGCGGCAGAACTGATACTCGGCACGCGTCATGCCCTTGGCGGCGTGGATGCCGAGCGGGCCGCGGTAGCTGGTCCGCCAGCTCCGGTTTTCGACCGGCTTGCCATTGAAAATGCACCAGGCCCACGGCTGGCGGACGGAGATGAATTTCATGCGTCGCCCCCATTGGTCGGAGCTCGGCTGACCTCTGTCCGAATGCCTTGCTGGGAAAAGCTGCCCCGCGTCGGGCTCAAATCATCGAGGATCCGCTCCACCAGGTGCCGGATGTGCTTCGCCTTCGTGACGCTGAGATCCATGCAGGTGCGCACCACGGCCCAGCCATAGGCATGGACAAGCGCGCGGAGGTCGGCCGGGAGTGCGTCGATCTCCGCCATGCGCTTCTCGCGCCGCGCCTGGGCGCCGTCAGGATGCTTGCCGACCATCGGCCGCCCCCGCCGCTTGGGTTGCTGCGATCCGGGCGCGAGCCTTTTCCTCATCACAAGCGCAGGCGACCGCGATGATGCCGTCATCGGCGCCATCCTCGATCCGGGTGCCTGGGTTTGCCATGTCGCGGGAGAGGGCAAGCTTGTCGCCGACGCAGGCGGCCACGACCTGAGAGAACACAGACAGCTGGAACATGCTGCGGATCGCCGCCGGCGCCACGCCGTCGATGCGGATGCTCTCTTCGCCGGCGCCACTGGCGGTTTCCGTCAGCGATAGCGAGAGCATTTCGTCGCCAGCCTCGGCGCCCAGCACCAGATAGGCAGTCTCGGAATCGACCGCGGCGAGGCGCTTGAGCGCCGCCTGCAGCTCATCGCGGTCCACGAGGATGCGGTTCTCCGTGATCTCGGGAACAGCCCGCCAGGCCTGCGGATAGATGTTCCGGAAGAGACCGCCTGCGAACCTGATGGTTGCCGCCTCGGCAACAATCGTGCGGCCGTTGGTGATGATCGTCCCGCCGCCATCCAGCACGCGTGCCAGCGTGTCAGCCGTGGCCGAGGGGATGAGGATGCCGGAGGGCATGCGGCCATCGTCCTCGGGAAAAGAAAAGTCGGCGTCCTGCTCCTTGCAGGCCGCCTTGTTCGCCCGGGCTGCCAGCAGCTGATAGCCATTGGCGCCGAAGCACCACAGGCGGCCATCCTTCTGGTGAAGCCACAGCCCACCAAGCTCGGGGCGCTTCGTGGGATCGGGCACGAAGGAACGCGGGCGCGCCAGCATGCGCGTCACGTCGCCCGCCGGCATGTCGATCTCCACCACGCGATCGTTCTCGCCTATGGAGCGCGGGGGCGGAAAGTCGGTGGTGGGCATGGACGAAAGCGAGTAGCGCGAACGGGCGATGCGAAGGGTCGCTTTGCGCTCGTCGGCGTCGATCATCGCCTGCGCGCCGGCCTGGCTGTTGCGGACGATGGATCGAAGCGTATCGGCCGTCACCGCCACGTCACCGGGGCGGGCCACCTCAGCCGGAATACAGACCTCGATCGCGGAGTCCTGATCGTTGGCGGTGATCCGGAGCTGCTTGTTGGTCGCCGTCAGGCGAAAGCAGCCCAGAATGGGAATGATCGGCTTGCGCTGAACGCAGGTAAAGGCTGTATCCAGGGCGGGGGCGAGCGCATCGCGCTCCACGGTGACTTTCATAGAGAGGGGTCTCCGAACAAGCTGAGCTGCGTCCAACGCCTAAAGCGCCGACCGGCGGTCGATGCGTGATATTCAGCGCGGCATTGGTCGGCGCTGGACCACTTCGGGCGCAGCAACAGGCGGAGACGACGTTCAGCCTCCTGGGAAATGTCATGCGATAGCAGATCGGATGCTTCGGCCATCACGTCGCGAAAGGCCGGATCGAGATGTGTCAGGCTGAAATCCTGAACATCACCGCATTCTCCGATCTCATCAGCAAGGGCGCGCAGATCAGCCGAGGCGCAAACGGCGTCGCCCTGGCCAATACGCTCTAGAACATCGTGCTCGATGAACCAGCAAAGAGCTTGTTCAATACCCTCCTTACTGGCATCTCCGGCGCATTCCAGTAGGTCAATAATCGCGATCATGCTGCGCCTCCCGCGATCTGCGCACCAAGGGGCGTCTGCTCAAGGGGGATGATGCCGAGTGCGTGCATGTAGAGGTCCACGATCGCCTCATGCTCCTTGCGCTCGTCGGGATCTTCCTTGCGGATCTTCAGGATGGTGCGCAGCGCCTTCACGTCGAAGCCGTTGGCCTTGGCCTCAGCGAAGACATCCTTGATGTCATCGGCGATGGCCTTCTTCTCTTCATCAAGGCGCTCGATGCGCTCGATGAAGGACTTCAACTGCTCCTTGGCGAAGCCGGCGGGGGCGTCGGACACATCAAGGCCTTCGTCGGGGTCCTGGCGGTGCAGAGCTTCGGCGGGCTTCGGCTCGCGGGCGGGTCTGGCGTCCATAGCTCAGTCCTCGCATCCGCGGCCGATGGTGCGTCCGCCGTCCGCCGGGTTGGTGAAGTCCTTCCAGTGGCGCCAGCCATGGGGGCAGTGAAAGCCCCATGCACGCACCCGCGGGCCCGTGATGAAGAGCGTCCAGCATGACCCGGCGTGGAGCTCCACCCGGTGCGCGGCGCTGGGCCGTCGCGCCTTGAGATCGCCAGCGCGGCGAACGGTCCGCACATTGATGCCGCCGGCGGAAATGGTGTGCTCGGTGTACTCGCCCTGGAGCAGGACAGAGACGTTCGCCCATGGGTGGTCGTGCAGCGCTCGATCATCGTCAGAGCGCAGGAAATGGTGCAGGTAGACGTTGAACACCGGGTTGCGCGGGATGAGGTACCAGCGCTTCAGATAGGGGCGATCGGCCCCGCCGATGACGGTGCCTGGCGCCCGGCGATCGGCGAGCGCGATTAGCCGGGGCGCGAGGTGGCGGGTGATGACGGTGCGCAGCATGGCTCAGCCCTCCGCCTTGGACGCTGCCGGCGTTGCCAATCCGAGAATGCGGTAGCCTTCCGACACAGCGCGCGCCTGAATGCGGCAATCCGATAAGGGCTGGTGGGCGATGTCTTCCGGCGTCGCGAACGGCTTGAGATCAGCAATGCCCGCCATGTCGAAGACGGTGCGGGTATCTCGAAGCTTCCGGAAATCCAGATTGGGCATTGCGATGCTGGCTTGATAGGAAGCAGCAGCCAGCATGACAGGATCGAAGCTGGAGCCATGCGCCCAGATGCGCGGGCGTGGCGACCGCGCTCGCCCGATGAAGCTGTTCATTTCGAGCAGGAAGGAGTTGATGGGCGTGACGGCGGACAGAAGCGCGGCGTGGCGCGCTTCGTCAGGCTGGGCTGCCCAAAAGCGGACGGCATCGATTTCGACGTGCAGGCCGTCGCGATCGCTGACATAGATGCCCCACGTTTTGCTTTCGCCAAGCTCGCTGGAGTGCGGATCAAAGAACAGCGCGGCCGCGCTGAGAATGACGGCCCCGGGCCTGGTGCCCAGCGTTTCGAGATCGATCATCACGTGGTCCAGGGTGTGGTCCATGCTCACGGCCTCCACTGGCGGCGGCGGGTCGCCGCGGCGTCGAGATCGGCGGTGACTCCGAAGCCGAGGGCTACGGCGACGATGCCGGCGAACCATATGGCGCCAGCGAACGGTGCGAGTGCGCCGACGCTTGCCCAGCCGTGCCACGCCGCCAGCGCGGCGCCGATGATGCCGGCCGTCGCGACGATGGGGAGAAAGGTGCCGTCTCTCCGGCTGTCACCGCTGGTGCGCTCTCGGTTCCCGGTGGGCTCCCTCCGCATTGAGGCGCTGCAGCAGCCCACACCGCCGCCCACCTTTTCGGACGCCATGGCGGGCGAAAAGGGTGCCGTCTCTCCGGCTGTCACCGCCTGTAGGGGGCTATGGCTGCGGTTGCCAGCGTGGGGGCCTACTCCCCACCCGTCATGCGCCGTCGGGCGCGAGGGTTGTGATGGTGTGATCGCGCTGGATCGGACGGATGCTGAAGATGCAATCGCGGGCACTTCTCCGGTCGGCGAAATGGATGGCGCGAGCCGGATCGTCGGTCCACGCCACGCGGGCCTTGGCGGCATTGCGGCTGCCGCCATAGGTGCCCTCGAACCATCCACACCAGTATTTCCAGCCCTTTCGCGTGCGGCGGGCGACAACGAAGATCTCCGGCATGGCGGGGCCTCGGGAAAGTCGATGACGGTGCCCATGTCAGAGCGCTCCGAAGGGAGGGGAGAGGCGGAAAAGGCTGATGCGCTCGGGGCGGGTCAGGCCGATGTCCCACGAGAAATTCCGGGCGCGCACGCAGCGAGCCATACCGCCGCCGGCAAAGATGACGTCGACCTTCTCGCCTCCGGGAACAGGGCAGGGGCCGGTTGTCCATTCCACCCAGCGATAGGGCGCCATACCGCTGGGACCCCTCGTCACGGCAAGGGCATCTGCCGGCGGGAGCAGGTGGCAACGCAGGGCGCGGCCCGCCGAGCGCACGACACCATCCATCCAGGCCTTCGCCTGCTCCTCGGACGGAAAGCGCGACATCCAGGCATTGGCCCGCTGCTCGACGAGCACGCACCAGAACGCCGTCATCGCGCCGCCTCCCGGCGCCGTGCGGCGCGCAAGGCCTCGTCGGCATAGGCTGCGAGCGCCAGAAGGATGTCCACATCGCAGAGCGCCTGACGCGGCCCGCCGTCCAGCGCGGCGGCACAGTCGGTAATGATTTTCAGAAGTTCGGTCGGGCTCTCCACGTGGTGCAACGCAGCGCGGAGATCCGGCGCAGCTGCGCCTTCCCGGGAGAGGACAAGTGGGGTGGAGCGGAGCCGCCGAGCCTCGACGGCTTCGGCGGCAAGCATGGTGAGGGCAAGGGCCCCGTCCAGCTCGCTACTAATGGTCTGGTAGCCACTTTTCGCCGCACGGCGAATATTGCCCTCGACCTGCTCTAGCCGAAACCGGCCGGCAACGAGCCTGTCTATCAGCTCGTTGGCACCTTTTGTGATGGCATCGCCGGGCGGCGGGCTCGCGTTCTCGCTCATTTCAGGCATCGGTCGGGCCCTCCGTCGCGTCGGCGCGCTCGGCGCGAAGCTGGGAGCGGGACCAAAGCCCGAAGAACAGCCACAGCCCGAGCACGGTCATGGCCGCGCCAAGGAGTAGCCCGGCGATCAGGGCTGGCCCCGAAAGCAGCATGGCGAGGAGTTGCGGGGCGTCGCACATCAGTGAGCCCTCACCTTCACGTGGGAATTCGGGGAGCCGAGCGGGCGCCAGAGCGTGGGGCCGTAGCCGTCATGCTCGGACCACGTCATGTCGCCTTCGGGCGTGACCCAGAAGCCCGTGGCGCCGGGAAAGAGGCCGTTGGTCTGGCCAGCGCTCCAGGACATGGGAAAGGCGCCGGCATCACGATCGCCGACTTCGATCACCGTGCCGTCGCGCGGTGCGGTTGCAATCTCCTGCCAGTCCGGCGCGCTAAAATAATCGCCCGTCCAGGGCGCCTCGCTCGTCATGGCCTGTCCGCCGGCAGAGGAAGGGTTGCAGTCGCCGGCTCCGGCATGGGGGCGCCTTGGGCCGGCGACTGCGGCGCCGCGGGGCGTGCGGCGCTTTCGGATTGGGATTGGCCGAGGGCCCCCAGGGTTTCGGCGGCCGTTTGCGGGCGGCTGCGAAGCGCCCCCGTATAGGTACGCAGGCGCTTCGCGAGATAGCGGAGCATGCGCCGTCCGGAGGGCGCGCCGGCGCCGGGGGGCGTGCGGCGCTTAGGGTTTGGGATTGGCCGCGGGCCCCCTGGGTTTGGGCGGCCTTTTGCTGGCGGCTGCGAAGCGACTCCGTCTCGGTCCGCATGCGCTTCGCGAGATCGCGGAGCTTGCGCCGTCCGGAGGGCGCGCCGTCGGCCATGGCATCAAGCTCGCCGGCGGCAGCCAAAATCACCGCCCGCAATCCGCCAGCCAGGGCCGGGTAGGAGGCGTCGAACTCCAGGATCTCGCGGCGGGTGAGGGTGGGGTCGGGGCGATCCATGCTCAGGCAGCCTCCACTGGGTTCCATCTGGGTGCGTGGACGCGGGCGATGGTTTGGGCCGCGAGGCTCCAGAAGGCCGGGTCAGACCATTCCGCATCGGTGATGCTGCGAAACGCCGGCTCGCTCTGGTCCGTCGTATTGACGATCAGGCCGTCGACCGCGACCGTGACGGCACATTCGCGGCTCGCGGGCACCACATGGATGCGGCAGCAGGTGCCGCCATCGGTGGTGTGGGAAACGCGGAAGAAGTCCAGCATCTCAGCAGGCCTCCACCTTGGCGCAGCGCTTGGCGAGGATGTGGGGCGGGCGGCCGCAGCCACGCTCGGCGCGGAGGGCCCGCAGCGCCTCGCCGCTGTAGCGTGAGCGGTTGCGGTAAGCACGCGAGCCTGGGGCTCCGGCTGGACGGCGAAAGAAGGAGGCGAGCCGCATCGAAAGCCCAAGCTGGGCGAGGGCGTAATCGAAGCTGTCGACGGTCCAGAGGGTGTTACGGAGCTGCGCCATGTCAGCGGCCCTCCGCTGCAGAAAACTCGGCAGCGAACTGCGGGGCGGCCCGCACGTATTCCTCGCCACACCTCATGCAGGACCAATCAGCGCCTGGCGTCGCGTGCGGGACGCATTCGGCGGAGTGGCCGCAACTGAGGGTGAGATGCCAGCCGGACGGCGTGAAAAAGCGGTCGACGATCTGCCGACGCTGCGAGTGGTTGTAGGCGAGATACGAAAGCCTGCGCGGGTGCATGTCGCCACCTCACCCGAACAGAGGAAGGAGCAGGCCGGCGATACCGACCCACATGGCGAGGAAGACAGCAGCTCCGAGAATGTCGGAGAGGGCGGGCATGGTGTCGGCCTCACGCGGCGCGGGAGGAAACGATGCCGAGACGGGCCCGAGCGGCGGGAAGGAGCCGCTTCACGTCCGCCGAGCGCCAGCCCATGCGGGCGAGGTCCTCCTCGGTGGCGGCGCCGGACGACGCCTCGAGTTCACGGAGAGAGGCGACCAGTTCGGCGACGGTCGGCGACGCAGGCTGGATCGGGCTGAGTTTGGACATTGACGGTCCCCATCGGTTGATGGGCAAACCGTAAGGGGCGTTTGCCCATCGGTCAACAACGAAAATGGGCAAATGCCCCATGCGATGGGCTTGTTGGGGTAAGTGATTCGTTGTTCTTGCTTTGTTCCAACTCCTGAGTCAGGGTGTCGCAGCCTTAGGGAGGGGACGATGGCTCAGGTGACGTACTTCGTGGTGGTGCCGTACAAGCTTGCGAAGCGCGGTCGGTTGGTGGACGGCCGTAATCCTCCGGCGAGGGCCACGGCTGTTACCGGTCTGATCAGTTAATCTGGC
>JAYSCE010000005.1:23151-25582 GCA_041915035.1 Xanthobacter sp. | reverse complement strand
TTGGCGGGGCAGCCCATGTTGATGTCGATCAGCCCGGCGCCGGCCGCTTCGGCCACGCGTGCCGCCTCGCCCATGAGGCGCGGGTCGTTGCCGGCGATCTGGACCGCATGGAACGACACGCCTTCGCCTTCGGCGCGCAGCAGCATCTCGGGATGGCCGTCGAGGAGCGCCTCGCTGGCCAGCATTTCTGATATGACGAGGCCCGCGCCATGGCGGATCGCCATCCGTCGCACCGGCGCATCGGTGATTCCCGCCATGGGGGCGAGGATGACCGGATTGGGCAGGGTCACGGCGCCGAGGCGCAACGCCGGAATGGACAATGGGACAGTCTCTTGCACAGAATTTAGGCCAGCTGTGTTCTGCCTACATCTTAGACAAATGTGCGCAGCACGCAAGGGCAGTCTGCGTGCCGCTGCACCGCAGCATGTCCCGCCCCACCTCGCGCTACCGGCTTGATCTCTCACGTTCGTTCAGAAGCGAGATCCGGCCGTGACCGGAGCGTCGGCCACGAACTGTGTGGCGATCGTGGTGGCCGCCGGTCGCGGAAGCCGCGCGGGTGGCCCCTTGCCGAAGCAATATCAGCAACTTGGCGGCGAGCCCGTGCTGCGCCGCACGCTGCGCCTTTTTTGCGAGCATCCGGCCATCACGGCCGTGCTCACGGTCATCCATAGCGATGATTCAGGCCTCTTTGCGGATGCGGCGGAAGGCTTGCCCAAGATTCTGGCACCGGTTTCCGGCGGCGCGACACGGCAGGACTCGGTCCGAGCGGGGCTTGAGGCCCTGGCGGGTGCCCCTCGACCGACGATCGTGCTGGTGCACGATGCCGCGCGTCCCTATGCGACGCCGGATCTCATCGCCCGCGCGATCGCCGCGGCCGGCGCAGCCGATGCCGCGGTCCCGGTGCTGGCGGTGACCGACACGGTGAAGCGCGTCGATGCGGATGGCGTGGTGACGGAGACGCTGGACCGCGCGGCGCTGCGTGCCGTTCAGACGCCCCAGGCCTTCCGCTATGACCCGCTCGTCACCGCCCATCGTGCAGCGGCCGAGAGTGGCGTGACCACGCTGACTGACGATGCCTCGGTGATGGAATGGGCGGGCCATCGGGTCGCGACCTTCGCCGGCGAGACAGGGAACATCAAATTGACCACAGCCGAAGACATGACCCGTGCCGCCGCCTCCACACTCGCCGATCTGCCGGACGTGCGCACCGGCACCGGCTTCGATGTCCATGCCTTCGGCCCGGGCGACCATGTGATGCTCGGCGGCGTCGCCGTGCCCCACGGCTTCGGGCTGGTCGGTCATTCGGATGCGGACGTGGGCCTGCACGCCCTCACCGACGCCCTGCTCGGGGCGCTCTGCGACGGTGATATCGGCGCCCATTTCCCGCCTTCGGACCCGCAATGGAAGGGCGCCTCCTCCGACCGCTTCCTCGCCCATGCGGTGGAGAAGGTGAAGGCGCGCGGCGGGCGCATCGCCCATCTCGACCTTACCCTTATCGGCGAGGCGCCGAAGGTCGGCCCCCATCGCGAGGCCATCCGGGCCGAGATCGCCCGCATCACCGGCGTGCCGGTCGCCCGCATCTCGGTGAAGGCCACCACCACGGAGAAGCTCGGCTTCACCGGCCGGCGAGAAGGCATCGCCGCCATTGCCAGCGCCACCATCCGCCTGCCAGCGGGAGAGGAGATCTGAAGATGGACGAGGAGACCTACGCCCGCGCCGTCGCCGTCCTCGAAGCCTTCCGCGCCCGCGGCTGGACGCTGGCGACGGCGGAATCCTGCACCGGCGGGCTCGTGGCCGGCGCGCTCACCGAAGTGCCAGGCTCTTCTGATGTGTTGGACCGCGGCTTCGTCACCTATTCGAACGCCGCCAAGATGGCGATGCTCGGCGTGCCCGAGGCGACCCTTGCCGCCCATGGTGCCGTGAGCGAGGAGACCGCCCGTGCCATGGCCGAGGGGGCACGGAAGGCGGCAGGCGTGGATGCGGCGGTCGCCATTACCGGTGTGGCCGGGCCGGGCGGCGGCTCGGCGGCGAAACCCGTGGGGCTCGTCCATTTCGCCTGTGCCCGCCGCGACGGCTCCACCGTGCACCGCGAAAGGCGGTTCGGCGAGATCGGCCGCGCCGAGGTGCGCCGGCTCTCCGTGCTGCAGGCGCTCGACCTGCTGCGCGGGGCGGCGGCCTGAGGTCTCGCGGGCCTCCGTCCTGAAAAAAGGGCCGCTCTTAGAGCGGCCCTTTTGCGTGGGAATGCGGTCTCTTCTGCCGCGTCAGTTCTTGGTCACGACACAGTCGCCGCCCTGCGCCCGCAGGGACTGGCAAAGATCGTTGGCCTGATCGCGACCGGCGAAGGGACCGACCTGGGCGCGGTAATAGATGCCCTTGTCGCCGAGGTCCGCCTTCTTGACCGTTGCCTTGTAGCTTCCGAGCAGGTTCGGAT
>JAYSCE010000005.1:17335-23141 GCA_041915035.1 Xanthobacter sp. | reverse complement strand
GGATACTTGGCCTGCAGCGCCTTCCAGGAGCCGAGGGCGTCGCTCTCCGACCGCTGCGAGGCCACCTGCACCACATAGGTGCCGGCCGCCGTGGGCGCGGGAGACGTGCTGGCGGTCGCGTCCGCCGGAGCGGAGGCGGGTACGGTTGTGACGGGATTGGGCTGCGGCAGCCCGACCGGGATCGGGTTCTGGCTCGGCGCATAGGCCGAGACGGCGCTAGACGGCACGCCGGGCGTCACGCTCCCGTCGGCGCGCACGGTCATTGTCCGCACGCGCTTGGGCTCGGTGAGGTTCTGCGTCGCCTGCATGGGCTGCGCGGCGGGCGCCGGGCCGGTATCGGCCGGGGCGCGAGCAGCGGACGTCACATCCACCGGCTGCTCCTCGCGCGGCACCATCTTCTCGTTTCCGGCGGTCACGGGCCCGCCGACACGATCGTAGATCGACTTCTGCGCGTCGGCCGTCGCGGGAGCCGGCGTCGTGGTCTTGGCAGGAGCCGAATCCGCCTTGATGACCGGGGGGGTGCCGGAGGAGGATATCAGGCCGGAGCGGCCCACGGCCATGTTGTAGGCGAACACGCCGGCCACGCCCGCGACCACCAGACCCAAGAGCGAGACCCCGAGAATGAGCGCGGTGCGCCCGCGACGGCGCCGCGGCTCGGGCTCATACATCTCCTCGCCGTGAGGCGGCATGTAGCCGTCATCGGCATATTCGGGATCATAGCGGTCGTCATAGTCGTCGTAGTCGTAATCTTCGTCACGCCGCGCCGCGGAATAGGCGTAGGCCGCCTCATCCGTCTCGTCGTCGTAGCGCGCCGCCTGCTGGGCCGGCTGGCCGGAGGCGGGGCGACGTTCGTCCTGATACCGGGTGTCCTGGTAGCGCGGTTCTTGCGAGCGCGGATCCTGGCGATACCCCTGGGCATCGTTGCGCCCATATGCCTGCGGCGCCTGTGCGGCCTGGCTTTGCCCATAACCGGCGGCCCGCGCCCTCGGATCCACGTTGCGCGGATCAGGCTGGCGCGGATCGTCTAGGCCGTCGTCATAGTCATCGTCGTAATCGTCATAGTCCTGGGCCGGCTGCTGCTGAGGCGGCACGGCACGGGCGGCGGCTGCGTCGCGGGCGAGCGAGCCGTAACCCAGGCGAACGTCGGCCGCGCGCGGATCCGCTTGGCGGGCCGCGGGGGCATAGGACGGCGCAGGTTGGGCATAACCGGACTGGCCATAGCCCTGCGGGGCGCGGGACTGAGGCTCCGGCGCATACGCAGGCGCGCTGCGCGCCGGGACGGCAGGCTGACGTGCTGGGGCAGTGTTCCACGCCTCGGCGTCGTCATCCTCGTCGTATTCGGGTTCGACAGCAGCCGCGCGGGACGGCGGCTGAAGCGCGGCGCGGGCCGGCTGAGGCGGCGCCAGATGCTGTGCGGGCACGGGAGTTGCCGGAGGCGCATAGCGCTGCGCGGGCGCTCGGCGGGGATCGACCGACTGGGACGCACCCTGCTGGGGCGCGGCCGAGCGCGCCTGCTGTTCGGGCGGGAGCCCGTCGAAATCGTCGAAAGGATCGTGATCCATGAGCCGAGCCAGCTCGGCGAGGGGATCACGACCGGCCGCACGATCGCCGCCCGCGGCCTGCGCCGGCCGGGAGCCGGGGCCGCTTTGCGTGGCAGCATCGTCACGCCGGTAGCGGTACCTGCTTTCGTCGCCCATGTCGCCTCGATGTGTTGCGCGCCCACCCGGCCGGATTTTTGCGAAACGAATCTTCGCAAACCGGCCACCAAGCCCCGCCCGCACCTCGGCCAGCATACGCCGGACCGCAACCGGACGAGCGATTATTTCATCTCGTCGACGGCCTCAACTCCGAGCACCTTGAGACCGGAAGCGAGTACCGTGGCAACGCCATGCACCAACGCGAGGCGGGCCGAGGTCAAATCTCGATCATTCTCGATAATGAAGCGTAAATGTGGCAAGTCTTTTCCCCGGTTCCACTGGGCGTGGAACTCGCTCGCCAGATCATGCAGGAAGAACGAAACACGGTGCGGCTCGCGCGCCGTTGCTGCCTGCTCGACGAGACCCGGCGAAGCCGGCAGGCTCGGCCGGCAATTCCGCGAACTGCTCGCGGCTATTGCGCAGGATCGATTTGGCGCGGGCGTGGGCATACTGCACGTAGAAGACCGGATTCTCGCGGGACTGCTCGATCACCTTGCCGAGGTCGAAGTCCAGCGGCGCGTCGTTCTTGCGGAACAGCATCATGAAGCGGACCGCATCGCGGCCGACCTCGTCCACCACCTCGCGCAAAGTGACGAACGAGCCCGCGCGCTTGGACATGCGCACCGGCTCGCCATTGCGGAACAGACGCACGAGCTGGATCAGCTCCACGTCGAGGCTGGCCCTGCCGCCGGAGACCGCCTTCACCGCCGCCTGCATTCGCTTGACGTAGCCGCCATGGTCGGCGCCCCAGACGTCGATCATCTTGAGGAAGCCGCGCTCCACCTTGTCCTTGTGGTAGGCGATGTCGCCGGCGAAATAGGTGTAGCTGCCGTCCGACTTCTTGAGCGGCCGGTCCACGTCGTCACCGAAGTCGGTGGAGCGGAAGAGGGTCTGCTCGCGGTCTTCCCAATCCTCGATGGGCGCGCCCTTGGGGGGTGGCAGGCGGCCCTCATAGACCTCCCCGGACGCCCTCAGCGCCTCGATGGTGGCGCCCACCTTGTCCACGGCGCCGAAGGCCAGCGAGCGCTCGGAGAAGAACACGTCGAACTCGATGCCGAGGGCGGTGAGGTCGTCGCGGATCATCTCCATCATGCAGCCGATGGCGAAGGAGCGGAAAATCGGCAGCCACTCGCTCTCCGGCGCGGCCATGTATTCGCCGCCGTGCATCTCGGCGAGCTGCTGACCGACGGCCACGAGATAATCACCGGGATAGAGACCGTCCGGGATGTCCGCCGCCTCGCCCGTCACCGCCTCGCGGTAGCGCAGGAAGGCGGAGCGGCCGAGCACGTCCACCTGGGCACCAGCGTCGTTGATGTAATATTCCTTCGTCACCGCGAAGCCGGCGAAGGCCAAGAGGCGCGCCATGGCATCGCCGAACACCGCACCCCGGCAATGGCCGACGTGCATGGGGCCGGTGGGGTTGGCGGAGACGTACTCCACATTCACCTTCTCGCCCGCGCCGAACGTCGAGCGGCCGAAGTCGAGGCCCTGGGTGAGCGCGGCAGCGAGCACCTTCAGCCAGAAGGCGGCGTCGAGGGCGATGTTGATGAAGCCGGGACCGGCCACGTCCACCCGGGCCACACCTGGCACCGCTTGGAGCTTGCCTGCAATCTTCTCGGCGAGGTCGCGCGGCTTCAGGCCGGCGTCCTTGGAGAGCACCATGGCCGCATTGGTGGCGAGGTCGCCGTGGCTCGCATCGCGCGGCGGCTCCACCACCACGCGGGCGAGGTCGAGACCGGCTTTGACATGGCCCTCGGCGACAAGGGCGGCGACGGCTTCGCGGACGTGATCGGCGAAGATCGCGTAGACGTTCATGGAATGGGGTCCAATCGGGTTCGGTTGCCGGCGCGCCTAACGCAAGTCCGGTGTCGAGTCAAAGAAGCGGGCGTGCTGGTCGAGGGCGTAGCGGTCGGTCATGCCCGCGATGTAGTCGCAGACGCGGCGGGCAAGGCGCTCGCCCTCCAGCGCATCGATACCGTCCTGCCAGGAGGCCGGCAGATCCCTCGGGCGGTTGATGAAATAGGCGAACAGGTCGCGGATGACGCCCTGTGCCTCGGCCATGATGCGATTGACCCGCTCATGCCGGTACATGCGGGGAAAGAGGAAACCCTTGAGCGCCTTCTCCTTCTCCCGCATGGCGTCCGAGAAGGCGATCACGGGGGCGCCGAGCGCCCGCACGTCCTCCGCCGACGCCACGCCCGCCGCCTGCGCGCGACGGGTGCTTTCGGCCACCACGTCCTCGATGAGCAGGGTGATGACCAGCCTCAGCACCTCGTTCACCGTGCGCGGCACGTCGAGGCCGGGATAGCGCGCGCGGACGCTCGCCAGCGCCTCGCCCACCAGCGGCAGGCCGGCGATGTCATCCAGCGTGAACATGCGGGCGCGCAGGCCGTCGTCGAGGTCGTGGACGTCATAGGCGATGTCGTCGGAGATGGCTGCGACCTGCGCCTCCGCCGAGGCGTGGCTCCACAGTTCGAGATCCTGCTGGGCCGAATGCACCCGGATGGCGTGGGGCAGGCCGTCGCGATAGCGGCCGATGCCATTGCCCTCGCGGTCGGTGAGCGGGCCGTTGTGCTTGGCGATGCCCTCCAGCGTCTCCCAGGTCAGGTTCAGCCCGTCAAAGGCGGCATAGCGGCCTTCGATGCGGGTGACGACGCGCAGGGACTGGGCGTTGTGGTCGAAGCCCCCCTGCCCGGCCATGCAGGCGTCCAGCGCCCGCTCGCCGGCATGGGCGAAGGGCGGATGGCCGAGATCGTGTGCCAGCGCCAGCGCCTCGGCGAGGTCCTCGTCCAGCCCCAGTGCGCGGGCAATGGAGCGGGCCACCTGCACCACCTCCAGCGTGTGGGTGAGGCGGGTGCGGTAATGGTCGCCCTCGTTGAAGACGAAGACCTGAGTCTTCTGCTTCAGCCGGCGGAAGGCGGTGGAATGAATGATGCGGTCGCAATCCCTCCGGAACGGGCTGCGCGGCGGCATCTCGGGGACAAGGCGGCCCCGGGAACGTTCGGCTTCGCTGGCCCAGGCCACGCGGGGCGTCGCGCCGCTCACCGCCATGACCGCACCTCCCCCGCTCCGGCCCGCGCGGCACAGGAGCCTGCGGCGACGCACAAAACCCTTTTGCACCGCCCGCCCTTTAAATCGGGGGCGGATGGACTTACCTTAGAAGCCATTGCCAGCTTCAATTCGTAAAGTCGATACCATGGAAACCTCCCTCGCCCCGACGACTGCTCCCGCCGATGCTCCGGTGACGGAAGTGGATTTCACCGTGACCGACGCGGCCGCCCGCCGCATCTGCCAGATTTTGTCTCCCGAGCCCGCCGGCACGTTCCTGCGCATCAGCGTGGAAGGCGGCGGCTGCTCCGGCTTTTCCTACAAATATGATGTGACGCGGGAACAGTCGGACGACGACCTCGTCATCGAGAAGGAAGGCGCCAAGATCGTGGTCGATCGCATGTCGCTCGACTATTTCAAGGGCTCCCAGCTCGACTACAAGGCCGACCTGATGGGCTCCGCCTTCAAGATCTCGAACCCCATGGCCACCGCCAAGTGCGGCTGCGGGTCCAGCTTCGCCGTTTGAACGGCTCCTGCGCGGAGCGGCACTCAACCTGAGCGGCTACGGCGCGACGTTCCTCGGCACCGCGCTGCGCCACAGGCGCGGCAGGCCCTTCGGCCAGTCGTCGCCGTAGCAGGGGAAGAAGCGCTCCGTGCGGGCATAGATGATGAGGTCCGGCGCGTAGCGCTTCACGTCGTCGAAGCTGAAATCGCAATTGCCCGTCACCCGGGCCGAAGCGTGCATCCACGCCACCTCCTTCACCGGCGCGTTGGCGAACAGGCGCGGCCAGGACATGGCGGTGAAGGAATCGCCCATGATGAGCACCTTCAGCCCCTCGGGCGCATAGTCCCGCACCACCGACTTGAAGGCGATGTGCTCGTTCAGGCTGCGCAGCACGGGGTCGAAGCGTGGCTTTGACGCCTTGGCCGGCAGGTTGAGACGGAAGTCCTCCTCCTTCACCGCGGGCGGCATGCGCATGGCCCGCAGCAGATCGCCGCGCGGCGCCGGCTCCAGCCCACCGACCACCTGCGCCGGGTCCACCTGCCAGTCGGGATGGCCG